>CAXTNS010000834.1:0-2688 GCA_964245465.1 uncultured Thermoanaerobaculia bacterium | reverse complement strand
GCTCAAGACGGGGAATCGTCGCGGTCATGATCTCTCAAAGACCTCCCTCAACCGCGCCTCCCGGTACCCGAAGATCGCCCGCAGATCCCGAGCCACCAGCAGCCGGTCCGCCAACCATCCAAAGGGGACGCTGTAGCGGACATGATCCTCCACGATCGTCCCCTCTCCATCCTCTATAAAGGTGTGCTCGTGGACCCAGAGACGGTAGGGACCGCTGAGCTGCTCGTCCACGAAGCGGCGGGGCGGGTCCCAGGCGGTGATCTCGGTCTTCCAGGTCAGGGGAATGCCGTGGAGGCGAAGGCGGTAATCGATGCGGGCTCCCTGGCGCATCCCGATGGGCTGGGGCGTCACGATGTGGAAATGCAGCCAGGGCGGGGTGATCGCCTCCAGGTTGCCGGCGTCGGCGAAGAAGTCGAAGACCTCGGAGCGGGGCCGGGGGAGACGGACCCGGGTGCGCACTTCGTAGACCTTCATCAGGCCCCGGCCAGGAAGGCCTTTCGGATCGTCTCCATCCGCTCGCGGTTGACGCCGAAGTCCCTGCGGCCCAGGCGCGAGGCGGAGCGGAAGTGGATCTGCCGGGCCCCGTCGTCGAAGAGAAGCTCGACGTCGTCCACGAAACGGAAGATCCGGGAGCGGCACTCAGCTTTGAGATAGTCCAGATCCTCCTGGACGATCCGGGTCCGTGGATGATCGCGTAACACCTGCAGCATTCTCCGGCGGGCCTGGGCCAGGGTCCCGGTGTAGGGGATCGGGTCCATGCGCTTGGAGGAGCCCTCCGGCGCCTGGGTGGAGACGCAGTTCGGCGTCCTGGGACAGGGAGCGAGACGGCTGGGGGTCGAGGCCATGAAGCGAAGTCTAACGGAGTATGATCATCGACCCCGGAAGGAAGGAGAGCGAATCTCGATGGCTTCGATCGATGATCTGCCCACGCCCGCGCTGCTGCTGGACTTAGACGTCCTGGAGCGGAACCTCCGCCGGATGTCCGAACGGGCCACGGTCCTGGGGGTAGCGATGCGCCCCCATATCAAGACCCACAAGTGCCTGGAGGTCGCCGGGCTCCAGAAGGCGCTGGGGATCTCCGGCATCACGGTTTCGACGCTGTACGAGGCGCGGGTCTTCGCCGGCGCCGGCTACGAGGACGTCACCTGGGCCTTCCCGGTGATCCTGACCCGGCTCGCCGAGGTGCAGGAGCTGGCGGACCGGATCACGCTGCGGCTGGTGGTGGACTCGGTCGAAGCGGTCGACGCCCTGGAGGCGCTCGGCCGGCCCCTGCACGTCTGGCTCAAGGTGGACTGCGGGTACCACCGGGCCGGGGTCGATCCCGAGTCGCCCCAAGCCCTGGAACTGGCCCGGAGACTGGCGGATTCGTCGGCGCTGACCTTCGACGGTCTGCTGACGCACTCGGGGCATGCCTATCACGGGACGAGCCGGGAGGAGATCGCGGCCATCGCCGAGCAGGAGCGGGCGGTCATGGCGGGATTCGCCGAGAGGCTGCGGGGGGAGGGGATCGAGGTGCCGGAGGTGAGCGTGGGCTCCACGCCGGCCCTGTCCGCCGTGGAGCACCTTTCCGGGGTCACGGAGATCCGGCCCGGCAATTACTGTTTCTACGACTTCGCCCAGGTGGCCCTCGGCTCCTGCCAGGCCCGCGACTGCGCGGTCACGGTGCTGTCGAGCGTCGTCTCCAACCGTCCGGACGTGGGCCACGCGGTGGTGGACGCCGGAGCGCTGGCGATGTCCAAGGACCTGGGGCCGGACCGTTCGGCCAGCATGGGCGAGGTCTACTCGGACTACGTGGCGGGCACCTTGGATCCTGAGGTGCGCCTGACCTCGCTCTCGCAGGAGCACGGGATCCTGAGCGTGCCGCGGCCGGTGGGGGCGCGGTTGCGCATCCTGCCCAACCACTCCTGCCTGACGGCGGCGATGTTCGACGAGTACGCGGTGGTCCGCGGCGAGGAGGTCGTGGACCGCTGGAAGATCTGGCGCGGCCGGTGAGGACGGAAACGATGACGATGCTGACGCTGGACGGCGAGACCCGGGACGCGCTCTGGCGCCGCCTGGTCGAGGCCATTGAGCGGTACACGGCCGGGGTGGGGGAGGCGCGGGTGGCGCCCCGGCTGGATGTCGAGGAGATCCGGGAGGCGCTGGCCCGGTTCGATTTCGAGCGGCCCATGCCGGCGCTGGAGGCGCTCGACTTCGCGGTGGAGGGGCTCTGGAAGTGGCAGGTCCATACGCCCCATCCGCGCTACTTCGGCCTCTTCAACCCGGCGCCCACGACCCTGGGCATCGCCGCGGACGCGGTGGTGGCCGCCTTCAACCCGCAGCTCGCGGCCTGGAGCCACAGCCCGCTGGCGGCGGAGATCGAGCAGCACCTGGTGCGTGCTCTGGCCGGCCGCTTCGGCTTCGACCCGGCGCGGGCCGAGGGCACCTTCACCTCGGGCGGGGCGGAGGCGAACCACACGGCTCTCTCGACGGCCATCACCCGCGCCTTCCCCGAGGTGGGCCGCCGGGGGCTCCTGGCGCTCCGGAGCCAGCCCGTGCTGTACGTCTCGCCGCAGGCCCATCACTCGTTCCTGAAGGCCGCCCGCCTCGCCGGCCTGGGCACCGAGGCCGTGCGGGAGGTGCGGGTGGACTCGCGGCTGCGGATGATCCCGGAAGACCTGCGGGCGCGCATCCGGGAGGACCGGGAGG
>CAXTNS010000833.1:0-2690 GCA_964245465.1 uncultured Thermoanaerobaculia bacterium | reverse complement strand
CGAAGCGGGGTCGGTGTCGTAGTCGAGGAGGGGAAGGCCCGGCGCCCCGAGAGCCACGAAGCCCGCCGGCTCCCCGTTGGGAACACCCGCGACGGGCGTCTCCCCGGCGGGGCCGACGGCGGCGAAGCGCTCGATGCGCTCGGGATTGCGGGGCACCGGGTCCCCGCGAAAGTGCTCGCCGACCCTGAGCCGGACGGCCAAGCGCTGCCCCGGAGCCGGCGTGAACGCCGAGGGCTCGATCCAGAAATCGTGCCCTCGCGTGGCCGGAGCCAGGAACGCCGCCAGGAGCAGCGCGAGACTGAATGGTTTCAGGGTCGGCATGGACAGGCTCCTACGGCAGGCTCCCCACTCCGTTCGGGCCGTTGGGCGAGCCGGGGAGTGGCGCCCTCAGGTATGGGAAGGTGCTGTCGAACTGGCTCGAGTCCTGGAGCACGCCGTCAGTATAAGGGAGGGTGCCGGAAGGCGCGTCCGCGGGGTTGCAGAAGACGCCTGGGAACGCGTGGCAGAGCACGCCCATGGCAACCCGCAGCTCGATGTCCGTGACGTCGTCTCCCGGGCGCCGGCCGTTGGGGAAGCCGGCCATGTCGCCGCCGAGCACGCCGAGGTTGTTCTGCAGCGCCGCAGAGACGGCGGGGATGGAGGTGTTCAGACGCGTCATCTCGTGCGGCTGGCCGTCCGACAGGAAGTTCACGTTCGGAATACCGGTGGCGAACGTCGCGACCAGATCGTTGCGCGGAAAGTTGTTGGGAGCCCGGACTCCGGCCGATCCGAACAGGATCTCGATGATCTCCGGCAGGGTCGGGTTCGTGATGTAGGTTGCGAGCGCCGCGTCGCCCCTGGGCGAGGAGGCGTTGAACAGGTTCTTGTCCTTGAGGCCGATGACCACCTCGTTGACCAGCGGCATGCCGAGCCGGGAGACCTGGACGTAGTTGCCGCTCTCGTTCGTCGGGTCCATGAACGTGGGATCGCTCCTCAGCACGCGGTTGCGCGGCAGGGCGGCCGTCTGCCAGCCGCCGATGATCGGGCTGTTGGCGTTCCTGCGCAGGCACTCCACCGGCACCTCGACGGCGAAGGTGGTGATGTTCTTCTCTTCGAGCGGGTTCGGCTCGGCGTCGCGCGCTCCGAGCGGATTGAGGTTGACCAGGTCGAAGATCTCGCCGATGTTGATGGCGAAGGGCTCCTTGCGCTGGCCCACGAATACCCGCCCCCGGGCGTTGGAGTTGCCCGTGCAGCCGCCCGGGATGTTGAACTCCTCGATGAAATTGGCGGCGTAGGTGGCGTAATCCGGGATCGACTTCTGGCCGACGTTGTCGGCTGGCTTGCCGAAGCGGGCAGCGCCGCCGTTGGGATTGGTGGCGAGCTCACCCGCGCGTCCAGCGTTGCCGATGGGGCCCTTGATGACCCACATCGTGTAGCTCTCCAGGACGTTCAGGGTCGCCGACCGGCTGCCGCCAGCCCCGGAGATCGGGCCGATGTTATAGAGAGGAACGGAGACCTGCCGTCCGCCGACCGGGACCTTGAGGTCCGCGAGACGAGGCGCCACCCGGAACTGGAAGGTGATGTCCTCCACGCCGTCGCCCGTGTTGTCGATGTGGATACGATAAAACGCGTCAGCATCCAGGGAAAAGTAATTGGGGCCTCCCCAGGGGTCCTGGAAGGGCTGGTAGTCGGCGATCAGGGTGACAAACCCCTCTCGGCCGAGCTCATAGCTATTGAACAGGTAAAGGTCGGTACTGTCCACCTTGGGCATCTCGGTAATACCGGGAGCCTCGCGGTGGCTGGACGCCTGGGAAGGAACGGCTCCCAGGACGGCCACCAGACCCAGAAGAACGGCGACGGCAAAACGGCTTCTCATATCTCCTCCTCCTCTTGTTGGGGGGAATTCAGGCCGGGCCACCCGCGGACCTCACTGGACAGAGGGCCTACGACCAGGTCTCCGACGCGTCCCCGGCCTCTTCTGTCGTTACTACGCAACCACACCGGGCAGCAGATGACTTCTCCCGGTACAATGCCGCGTCATGAGCCTGACCGACCCTGCCGTCCGCCTCCGGCCCGATGGCCGTTCCCCCGGCGCCCTGCGCCCCCTCCGCATCCAGACCGGCGTCCTCAAGTTCGCTGAGGGCTCGGCGTTGATCGAGCTGGGCGACACGCGCGTGCTGGTGGCGGCCAGCGTCGAGAACCGCGTCCCCCCGTTCAAGAAGGACAGCGGCGAGGGGTGGCTGACGGCCGAGTACTCCATGCTCCCCCGCGCCACCCACACCCGCAGCGCCCGCGAGGTCACGCAGGGGAAACCCTCGGGACGGACGGCCGAGATCCAGCGCCTGATCGGTCGCAGCCTGCGGGCCGCCGTGGACCTGAAGGCCCTGCCTGAGCGCACGATCACGTTTGACTGCGACGTGCTCCAAGCCGACGGCGGCACCCGCACGGCGGCCATCACGGGCGCCTACGTGGCGGCCGTGCTCGCCCTGGGGCGCCTGCTGCTGACCCGCGAGATCACGGCCTGGCCGATCCGCGACCAGGTCGCGGCCGTGTCGGTCGGGCTGGTGCGCGGAACGCCCCTGCTGGATCTCGAATACGTCGAAGACCAGGTGGCCGAGGTGGACATGAACGTGGTGGCAACGGCCGGCGGCTCCCTGATCGAGATCCAGGGCACGGGCGAGAAGCGCAGCTTCCGGCGCGAGGAGATGGAC
>CAXTNS010000832.1:292-2703 GCA_964245465.1 uncultured Thermoanaerobaculia bacterium | reverse complement strand
AGAAGGCCCAGGCGGCCAAGGTGCCGATGATCACCCCCTCCTCCACCAACCCGGACAACAGGGAGAGATAGGAGCGGCCGAGCCGTGCCACGGTGGCGGCGTCGAAGAGATCGGTGGCGTACTCCAGGACGGCCGCCAACCCACCCCTCTCTTCCTGCTGCAGGAAGAGCGAGAGGTCGAACTTGGCCGTCCCGGTGTCGATCCTCAGCAGCTCGCAGCCCAGCCCCGGAGCGAGCTCGCCGCCCTGCACCGGATCCAGGGAGAACAGCACCTGGAAGAGAGGACTCCGCGACAGGTCGCGTTCCGGCTGCAGTTCCTCGACCAGGCGCTCGAAGGGGAGGTCCTGGTGAGTGTAGGCCGAGACCGCCAACTCGCGCACCCGGTCGAGGAGGGCGCGGAAGGACGGACCCTGGAGGCCATCCCGGAGGTCAATTCGAAGGGCCAGGGTGTTGACGAAGAAGCCGATCAGGTCCTCGATCCCCGCTTCCATGCGGCCGGCCACCGGCGAGCCCACCACCAGGTCCGACTGGCCGGTGAGCCAGCCGAGGAGGGCTGAGAACGCCGCCAGGGCGGTCATGAACAGGGTCGAGCCCTCGCTCCGGGCAAGGCTGCGGAGCCCGGCCGCCACCCTGGGGGGGAAGGTCAGTGGGAGAGTGGCGCCGTGGAAGCTCTGAACCGGCGGGCGCGGCCGGTCAGCCGGCAGCTCCAGGACGGCGGGCGCTCCGGCGAGCCGCTCCCGCCAGTGGGCGAGTTGGGCCGCGAGCGTCTCCCCGTCAAGCCAGCGCCGCTGCCAGACGGCGAAATCTCCATACTGGAACTCCGGCTCGGGAAGGGGGGAGGGCCGCCCGGCGGCGAAGGCGACGTAGAGGGCGCCCAACTCGCGCCGGAGGACATCGACCGACCAGCCGTCGAAGGCGATGTGATGACAGAAGAAGAACAGGTGGTGCTCCTGCTCGCCGAGCTCCAGCAGGAAGATCCGTGCCACCGGTCCGAGGACGAGGTCAAAGGGACGCGACACCTCCCGCGCAGCCTGCCGGCTCGACTCGGCACGGGCCGCCGCAGGGGGCAGGGCCGTGAGGTCAACCCGGGGCAGACCGGCGGGACGAAACGGCGCCACGACCTGGCGCGGCCCGTCCGAGCCTTCGACGAAGGTGGTGCGCAGGGCCTCGTGCCGCCGGAACACCTCGTCCAGGCTGCGCTCCAGGGCTCCCGGGTCGAGCGGCCCGGTGAGGCGGAACGCCACCGGCAGGTTGTAGACCGGGCAGCCCGGCTCCAGGCAGTCGAGGAACCAGAGCCGCTGCTGGGCGAAGGAGAGCGGCAGGGGCTCCCCTCCGGGGACATTGGCAACGCGAACGAGCGGCGGCCGCACGGCCGGAAGGTCCGGGGATGACCGCAACGCCTCCTCGGCCCGCCGCGCCAGCGCCGCCAGGGTGCGGGCCTCGAAGGCCGCACGCACGGGGAGATCCACCCCGAAGGTGGTACGCACCCGGGCCAGCACCTGCCCGATGAGCAGCGAGTGGCCACCGAGGTCGAAGAAGTCGTCGGCGGCGCCGACCTCCGGCCTCCCCAGGACCTCCCCCCAGATCCCGGCCAGCAGCTCCTCGACCGGAGTGCGGGGAGCCGCGGGGCCGCTCGCCCCTGCCGTCTCTTCCGGAACCGGCGGCGGCAGGGCTCGGCGGTCGATCTTGCCGCCGGGCGACAGCGGCAGGTCCGCGAGGAAGGTGAAAGACGAGGGCACCATGTGCTCGGGCAACCGCTCGCGCAGGAAGGCGCGCAGCTCGTGGACGGAGGGGGCGGCGGACCCTGCCGCGACCACGTAGGCGGCGAGGCGGAGGTCCCGCGGCCCGGCCTGGTACGGCTCCACGACGGCCTCGCGTACGCCCGGGTGCTCGGCCATCTGCGCCTCGATCTCTCCCGGCTCGATGCGGAACCCGCGCACTTTGACCTGCCGGTCGGCACGGCCGAGGAACTCGAGCTGGCCGTCGGGCCGGAAGCGGACGAGGTCTCCGGTGCGATAGAGCCGCGCCCCCGCCTCCCCGGAAAAGGGGTCGGGCAGGAAGGCCCGGGCCGTGAGGTCCGGCCTTCCGAGATAGCCGTGGGCGAGCCCCGAGCCCCCGAGGTAGAGCTCTCCGGGCACCCCTGGGGGTAGGAGCTCAAGGTGGCGACCGAGCACCAGTAGCCGGCTGTCTGCGACCGGCCGTCCGATGGGGGTCTGCCCGTCCTCGCCGAGCCGGGCCATGGTGACGCAGATGCTCGCCTCGGTCGGCCCGTAGGCGTTCCAGAGACGGCGCCCGGGGGCCCAGCGCGCCACGAGGTCGGGAGGGAAAGCCTCTCCCCCCACCACCAGGCCGCGCAGGCCGGACAGCTCGCGTTCCGCCCCCTCCGGCATGGCCGCCAGGGCGGTCGGAGTC
>CAXTNS010000832.1:0-275 GCA_964245465.1 uncultured Thermoanaerobaculia bacterium | reverse complement strand
GGAAGACGTTGGTGATCCCGCGCTGGCGCAGAGTGGCCAACAGGGAGGGGCCGGGGAGGAGGTCCTCGGACCGGGCGAAGACCAGCGTGGCCCCGCTGATCAGGGTGCTCCAGATCTCCCACACCGAGGCGTCAAAGCCCGCGGAGGCGAACTGCAGGACCCGGCTCCCTGGGACCACGCCCGACCGCTCGGCGAGCGCTTCGACGGCCCAGAAGAACCCGCGGTGCGGGATGAGGACTCCCTTGGGCCGGCCGGTCGAGCCCGAGGTGTAGATG
>CAXTNS010000831.1:0-2716 GCA_964245465.1 uncultured Thermoanaerobaculia bacterium | reverse complement strand
CTCCTGGTGCGCGCCCGGGTGGTCCAGCGCTTCGATCCCGGCAGCGACCCCCACAGCCCCAACCTGCTGTCCGGCATGGGCCTGGAGCTGATCGACCTGCCGGGGTTGGTGGAGAAGCTGCAGCCAGTGGTGCAGCGGATGCGGACGTAGGGCGCAACGGCGTCTCGAAGCGTCACAGCCATTTCCTTATTGACAATTTGCGGGGTCGTAGTAGTGTTGCTGTTGCTTTGAATCCGCCTAGCGGGATCCCCGCGGCAGCTCCCATTCCCTTCTCCTCCTGGTTTCCTCCAGTGGCACGGCCGCCTCCTGGCTGGGCTGGTTCGCGGTGTAGTTGCCGTCTTCCCTTTCTCGGTCTCGGTTTTCATCTCTATCGGAAGGAGAGAACGAATGAGAAAGCAGCTTGGCTTGGCAGTCCTGATCACCGCTCTCTGTTTCGCCGTCGCCGTTCCGGCCTTTGCCGCGGATCGCGTCATCCGTGGCGGCATCGACATCTGGGCGACCCGGCCCGACGGCACGACCCATTACGACTTTGCCGACAACGCCATCCCGGCGGGCTTCTTCTGTGCCAACTCCGAGCCGTTCACCGGCACCATCTACCTCAAGGGAGCTCCCATCACCACGGGCACGCCCGGCGCTCTGGGCAACGCCGACACTATCGTTGAGCGTCTCGACGACGCCGTGTTCACCAAGAGCGGCGTGGCCACGACCCGCGTCCAGATGCGCGCTCTGAATTTGGTCAGCATGGCCCCCCTCAAGACCTCCTGCGGTCTGTTCAACGCCAAGGTGTCTCTGGATGCGGATCAGCCGACCACCATCATGCGCATCATCCGGGAGACCCGGGACGGCGGCAGCTACATCGCACCCCTGGCCTTCAACGCAAAGATCGAGTTCACGCCCGCGGAAGCCGGCCGGTTCGTCCGCCCGCGCGTGTTGCGCAAGAGCATCCAGTTCCTCGCCAAGCCGAACGCTACGTGGACCAGCAGGCCGCCGGCCGAACTGGTGACCCACGAGGGGTTCGTAAAGGTGGACACCGATGGCGACGGCGCCCCGGATTCCTTCCTGGAGGGAACCTCCAATTTCTCGGCCGCCGGCAATCCCGCTGCCAAAGCGGTCAATGCTGGCTGCCACTGCGCGGACAGGGCCTGCACCAAGCAGCATTGCCCGACGGGTGTGTACCCAGTCACTCCGGAGCCACAACAGCCGTCAGATCAGCAGATAAACCAGTAACCGGAACCGCGGAACCTGGCACTCCCCCCGCCCGGGCATCATGCCCGGGCTTCGTTCCCACCGGAATTTAAGTAGAATCCATGGGCGTCTGGTGCCCTTGCCGGACGCAAGGAGAAGATCCATGGACCGTCGCACGTTCCTGAAGCTTGCCGCTACGGTGCCGGCCGTTTCGGCGTTTTCCAACCTGTCCGGCGTCATTCCCCAGGCCTGGGCGCAACAGAAGGAGTTCGATCCCCGCCCGGGCGATTGGCACTCCTGGGAGGTCACCGCGCGGCTGGAGGTCGCGAAGCCGGTAGGCGTGACCCGCGTGTGGATGCCGATCCCGGTCGTGGAAGGCGAGTACCAGAAGGTGCAGGACAACCGGTGGTCCGGCAATGCGCGGGTCGCCGAGCGATTGAAGGCCGGAGACGGTGCCACGATGGTCTACGCCGAGTTCGCGGAGACGGAGAAGGCCCCCGTGCTCGAAGTCGTCAGCCGCTTCCAGACGCGCGACCGCAAGGTGGACTGGTCCAGGAAGACCGCCGCCTCTCTCGATGCCGCCGAGGCGAAGAAGTACACCCAGGCCACCGAGATGATGCCCACGGACGGCATCGTCAAGGAGACCGCGGAGGGAATCGTCAAGGGCAAGACCTCCGATCTCGACAAGACCCGCGCCATCTATGACTGGGTCCTGGCCAACACCTACCGCGAGCCGAAGATCCGCGGCTGCGGCCTGGGGGACGTCAAAGGCATGCTGGTGACCCGGAACTTCGCCGGCAAGTGCGCGGACATCAACGGCCTCTTCGTGGGCCTGGTGCGAGCGGCCGGAATTCCGGCGCGGCACATCTACGGCATCCGCGTCGCTCCGTCCGCCTTCGGCTACAAATCCCTCGGCTCGAGCGGCACCACGATCACCAAGTCGCAGCACTGCCGGGGCGAGGTTTTCCTCGCCGGCTACGGGTGGGTGCCGATGGACCCCGCGGACGTGGCCAAGGCCGCGCGCGAGGAGACCGGCGAATTGCTGAAGATCGACAACCCCTTGATCGCGCCCGTGCGCGACCATCTCTTCGGGAGCTGGGAGGGGAACTGGCTGGGGTACAACCAGGGTCACGACGTCGAGCTCCCGCGGTCAGCCAAGGGCATCAAGGTCACCTACCTCATGTACCCGCAAGGGGAGACCGCCGAAGGCCGGCTGGACCCGTACGATCCTGACGCTTTCAAGTACACGATCACCTCGAAGCCGGTCACGGCGTAAGGCCGGGGAGGTGAGGGCCCGCCAGGGTAGAATTCCCCCGCCATGTCGAAGTGGAGTTTTCCGGCGGCCCTCGTCCTCACGGTCTTCCTGCCGGCGGCGGCGCCCCCTTCGAAGGCGCCGCCCCGTCCCGCGGCCTCGCGGGGGGACATCGTCCTCATCACCATCGACACCTGCGGGCGGACGCGCCGGGGTTCGCGGGCAACATCCTGATCGGCCGCGGCCTCGTCGAAACGGCCGGCGCGCGGATCGCGGGCC
>CAXTNS010000830.1:1750-2720 GCA_964245465.1 uncultured Thermoanaerobaculia bacterium | reverse complement strand
CTGTAGGTGACGGCGGCGCCCAGGAAGTAGTCGCTGCTGCCGGGGACGGCGGTGATCCGCTGGGAGAAGAGGCCGCCGGTGCACGACTCGGCGGCGGTGAGGGTCTGGCCCGCGGCACGGAGCAGATCGCCCACCACGCTCTCCAGGGTGTCTTCCTCGCGGGTGGTGAAGACGGCGTCGCCCGCCAGCTCGGAGAGGCGCGTCACCATGGCCTGGAGCCGCGCCCGGCGCTCGGGCTCGGGTCCCGCCGCCGTGGCCTGGAGCCGGATCTCGCCCGCGTTGGCCAGGATGGTGATGGCCTCGCGGCCGAACTCGTCATAGGCCGGCGCGATGCGCTCCTCCACCACGGACTCGGGAAGGCCGGCGATCTTGAGCACCGCCGTCTCCCGCGCCACGCCTCCGGAACGAGCGGCCAGCCAGGGCTCCAGGGCGGAGGCCATGAGGCCTTCGAGCTCCACGGGCACGCCCGGGAAGAGGAACAGGGTACCTCCCCCGTTCTCCAGGCGCATGCCTGGAGCCGTGCCGCGGTCGTTGGGCAGGACCTCCGCCCCTTCGACCACGAACGCCTGCCGGCGGTTGACCTCCGGCATACGCCAGCCCAGGGCCAGGAAACGCCGCTCCAGGGTCTCGAGAACCTCCTTGTCCAGCCGGAGCTGACGCCCCAGCGCCGCCGCGACCGCCTCGCGGGTGACGTCGTCCGCCGTCGGTCCCAGGCCGCCCGTGATCAGAACGAGGTCCACCCGCGCCAGCAGGAACCGCAGCTCGAAGGCGATCTCCTCCTCCGAGTCGCCGATCACGGCCTTGCTGATCAGCTCCACGCCGTAGCGGTCGAGCAAGGCGGTCAGGCGCAGGGAGTTGGTGTCCAGCCGGTCGGTGCCCAGAAGCTCCGACCCCACGGCGAGAATGGCGGCCTTCATGGGCCGGGATGATATCGCGCCCCTGGGAGCGCCGGCATCCCTGCCGGCCTCTT
>CAXTNS010000830.1:397-1740 GCA_964245465.1 uncultured Thermoanaerobaculia bacterium | reverse complement strand
GAGTTAGTAGGCCGGCAGGGATGCCGGCGCTCCCAGGGAGGGCTCAAGAAAGGCGGGCCGCAATCAGCGGTGGGGCCTCACCCGTGTCTGCCAAGGTGAAGCACGCCTCGAAGGCTTGGACGAGCCGGTCGTCGTCCCTGCGGAGATACACGCGGGCGATCTCTGTACCCATCCGGATGTGCTGGCCGAGACGCGCCTTCGTCTCCAGGGAGACGCCGAAGTCGACGGCGTCCTCCGGCCGGCTCCGGCCTCCTCCGGCTTCGACCAGCAGGAGGCCAATCTGCCGGACGTCCACCGCCGCCAGCGTACCGGAGCGCCGCGCGAGGAGGGGCCGCTCGACGGGGGCCAAGGGAAACCGGGGATTTGCCAGCCAGGCCGGATCGGCTCCCTGGAGGGCCGCCCATTGCTCGAAGCGCTCGCGGGCTCGGCCGGAGGCGAGAGCCTCATCCAGCTCCGTCCGGGTCACGGGCTGGCCCACGAGGCGGGAGACCTCTTCGGCCTGGGCGAAGGTGACCTCCATCAGATCCTCCGGACCCTCTCCGGACAGGCACTGGAACGTCTCCAGCACCTCCGCCGCGTGGCCGATCCAGCGGCCCAGGGGCTGGCTCATGTCCGTGACCAGATAGGAGGCGGGCGTGCCCAGAGCCTGAGCCGTCTCCACCAGACCGCGGGCCAGCTCCAGAGAGCTGTCCAGTTCGGGCAGGAAGGCGCCGTTGCCCGTCTTGACGTCGAAGACCACGGCCGCCGGTCCCATGGCCAGCTTCTTCGAGAGGATGCTGGCGGTGATGAGAGGGATGGAGTCGACGGTGGCCGTGGTGTCGCGCAGGGCGTAGAGGCGGCGGTCGGCGGGCGCGATCTCGCCGGTGGCGCCGCCGATGGCGAGGCCGCAGCGGGCCAGGAGGTCGAGCACGCGGGCACGGCTGAGGCCGAGGTCCACCCCGGGGATGCTCTCCAGCTTGTCCATGGTGCCGGCCGTGTGGCCGAGGCCGCGGCCGGTCAGCATGGCGATGGGCAGGCCGCAACTCGCTAGGAGCGGAGCGAGGACCAGGGAGACCTTGTCGCCCACGCCGCCCGTCGAGTGCTTGTCGCACAGCCGCGGCACGTCGCGAAAGAGGTCCCAGCGCTCGCCCGACTCCAGCATGGCCAGAGTGAGCGCCCGGGTCTCCTCCGGGTCCAGCCCGCGGATGTAGGCGGCCATGAGGAAGGCGGCGAGTTGGCCCTCGCTCCAGGAGCCGTCGGTGGCGCCGCGCGCCACGGCGCGGATCTCTTCCTCGGTGAGCCGCATCCCGGCGCGCTTGCGCTCCAGGATGCGATAAGGCAAGGCCATAAGGGTCAGCCGGAGG
>CAXTNS010000830.1:0-387 GCA_964245465.1 uncultured Thermoanaerobaculia bacterium | reverse complement strand
GCAAGCCGGGTATGCCACCGGCCGCGGGCCGGGTCGGATCGAGAGACGTGATCTTCTGCTGGGCTTCCTGCCGGTAGGGCGACTCGGGGAACTCGTCGACGATCCGCTGGTAGGTCTGAATCGCCTCCGGAGTGCGCTTGAGCTGCTCCAGGGTCGTGCCAAGCTCCATCAGGATCACGTCCTGGGGGAGCGGCGCGTCGCTCTTCTCCAGCATCGACCGGAGGTCCTGGACCACCTGCTCGCCTTTGCCCTGCTTGCGGTCGAGGTCGAACAGGTTGAGCCGCGTCTCGCCGGCCAGGAGGCTGGCGCCGTGGGCGTCGACGAATTCCGTCCAGATCTTGCGGGCTTCGTCGAGCTTTTTCTCATTGGCGGCGATCTGCGCGAGGT
>CAXTNS010000829.1:0-2722 GCA_964245465.1 uncultured Thermoanaerobaculia bacterium | reverse complement strand
GTTCTACCTCTCGGCGGGCCGGTCGGTCCCGCCGGACGGTCCCCCTTGGACCATGGCGTGGAAGGCGAAGAACGTCGTGGAGCTGGCCCTGCGCTCCCGCCGGCCCCTGGACGTCTACGGCGGCCGGCTGGAGAGGCAGGACCTCGCCGTTCTGGAAGACGTTCTGGGCGACCTCCTCCAGGCCCTCGCTCTCGGCGACGTGATCGCCCTGGTGCAGATCCCCTTCTGGGCGCCCCTGGCCGAACGGCTGCGCGAGCGCTACGGCTGGCGGGTGGTCTACGACTGCATGGACGAGTGGGCCAACTTCCCCGGCTTCGGCGGCCCGGTGCTCGCCCTGGAAGAGGGATTGGTGAGAGACGCGGACCTGACCGTGGCCACCGCCCGGCGCCTCCACGAGAAGCTGGACGGCCGGGCCGCCCGCCTGGCCCTCATCCCCAACGGCGTGGACCTGGATCACTACGAGCGGTACTACCGGGAGAACACCCTCCTCCAAGAAGGAGAGAGGCTCGTCATCGGCTACTACGGAGCCCTGGCCTCCTGGGTCGACGTCGAGCTCGTCGAGAAGATCGCCCTGCGCTTCCCCCAGGCCCTCCTCGTCCTCGCCGGCGGCGCTTTCGACGTCGACCTCTCCCGCGTCGAGCGCCTGCCCAACGTGAGGCTCCTCGGCCAGCGCCCCTACGAGGAGATGCCGGCGCTCCTCTGGCACTTCGACGCCTGCGTCATCCCGTTTCTGGTCAACGACATCACCGAGGCCACCAACCCGGTCAAGTTCTACGAATACCTCTCCGGAGGCAAGCCCGTGGTGTCCCCGCGGCTCACCGAGTTGCTGCCCCACGAGGATGTCTGCTACCTGGCGGACGGCCACGACGACTTCCTGAGGAAGCTGGAGCAGGCCCTGGCCGAGCCCGAAGACGATCCTCGCAAGGAGCGGCGCCGGGCCGTGGCGGCCGCGAACGACTGGAAGGAGCGCCACGCCGCCCTGAGCGCGGCGGTGGAGGAGACCTTCCCCCTCGTGTCCGTGATCGTCGTCACCTACGGCGGCCTGCCGCTCACGCGCCGCTGCCTCGAATCGCTCCTGGCGGGGGAGACGTGGCCGCGCTTCGAGGTCCTGGTGGTGGACAACGCCTCGCCGGACGGCACTCGCGAGTACCTGCGCTCGCTCGAGGATTCCCGGGATCCCCGCGTGCGCGTCCTCCTCCAGGAGAAGAACCTCGGATTCCCCGCGGCCAACAACGCCGGCATCGTGGAAGCGCGGGGCGAGGTCGTCATCCTCCTCAACAACGACACCGTCGTGCCGCCGGGCATGATCGGCCGTCTCGTCCACCCCTTGCTCCGGGACCGTGGGATCGGGCTCGTCTGTCCGACCACCAACTTCTGCGGCAACGAGGCCCGTGTCGAGCCCGGCTACGAGGATCTGGCCGGCCTGCCCGCCTTCTCGGCACGGCGGGCCCGCGAGCACGCCGGCCGCCTCCTGGACCTGTCGGTGGCGGCCATGTACTGCGTCGCCGCCCGCCGCGAGGTCATCGAAGAGGTCGGCCTCCTCGACGAGGCCTTCGGCATCGGCATGTTCGAGGACGACGACTACTCGTTGCGCGTGCGCCAGGCGGGCTACCGCGTCGTCTGCGCGGAAGACGCCTACGTCCACCACGTGGGCCAGGGATCGTTCCAGAAGCTCTCGGCCGAGGAGTACGAGGCCCTCTGGAAACGCAACCAGAGCCACTACGAGCGCAAGTGGGGCCGCAAGTGGAAGCCCCACACCATGCGCTCGGGCGTGGCGCCGGTGCTCTCCAAGGTAGGGCTGACTTGAAGCTGCGGCTTCGCGACCACCTCAAGAGCGCCGAGTACAAGGCCCGCGCCGCGGCCGAGAGCCGCAAATGGGGAGACCACCTTGAGGTCGAAGCCCGGGGCGAGATGAACGCCTGGCTCGACCATCCGGAGATCCTGGCCCACTATCAACAGCGCGCCGCCATCGACGGCCTGCGCTGGGAGCAATGGGTGCCCCGACACCTGGGCGGCCCCGCGGCCCGCAGCCTGGACCTCGGATGCGGAGCGGCCGCCCGCAGCCTCGCCGTCTGGAACGATGGCGCCAGCGCCCACCTCGAAGGCGTGGACATCAGCGAGGGCCGGGTGGCCGAGGGCGAGCGCCGCCGCCGCGAGGCCGGCGCTCCGGGCCGCTTCTGGGCCGAGGACGTCAACGCCATCGAGCTCGAGCCCGACCGTTACGACCTGATCTTCTCGGCCCACAGCTTTCATCACTTCCTGGAGCTGGAGCACGTGATGGAGCAGACCGCGCGCGCCCTCACGCCCCGCGGCCTTTTCATCCTGGAAGAGTTCGTGGGTCCCACCCAGTTCCAGTGGACCGACCTCCAGATGGAGATCACGGCCGGCCTCACGAGCCTCCTGCCGGAACGCCTTCGGCGCCTGCGCTGGGGAGCGGTCAAGCCTGGCGAAGGCCGGCCCACCGTGGAACAGGTCGTCGCCGTCTCGCCCTTCGAATCCATCCGCTCGGCCGAGATCGTCCCGCTTTTCGATCAGTATTTCGAAACCGTCCTCCTCCGCAAGCTCGGCGGCACCCTCCAGCACCTCCTCTACAACGGCATCGTTCACAATTTCTGGCCGGTAACGGAAGACGCTTCGCGCGCCCTGCAAGGCATCCTCAAGGTGGAAGATTCATTGATCGATTCCGGCCTCCTGCCGAGCGACTTCATGCTGCTCGTGGGCC
>CAXTNS010000828.1:1922-2739 GCA_964245465.1 uncultured Thermoanaerobaculia bacterium | reverse complement strand
CTTCTCCTTCGACCGCCAGACGGGCGACCTCTGGATCGGCGACGTGGGCCAGAACAAGCGCGAGGAAGTCGACTTCCAGCCGGCCACCTCGCGCGGCGGCGAGAACTACGGCTGGAAGGTGATGGAGGCGACCCTCTGCTCCACCACCAACGCCTGCCCGGCCTCCACCCCCGTGTGCGGCTCCACGGCCTACACCCCGCCCGTCCTCGAATACGACCACGGCCTGCTCTGCGCGGTGACCTCCGGCGTGGTCTACCACGGCACCCGCATCCCCGAGCTGCGGGGCGCCTACGTCTTCGGCGACTTCTGCACCGGCACCGTGTGGGCGGCTTTCCGGGAAGGCACGGCGCTCAAGGTCTACACCCTGGCCGACCGCGCTCCCCAGCTCACCTACATCGGCGAGGACGCCCTGGGCGAGCTCTACTTCGCTACCCTGGCTGGACGCCTGTTCATCCCCACCCGCGGCACCGTCAACGGCCCCACGGACCTCGTGGGCCTCTACGATCCCGCGACCTCCCAGTTCCATCTCAAGAGGGCCAACACCGAGACCGCCCCGGAGGACGTCTTCCACTTCGGCCCCCGTCCCGGCCGCGGTCCCTGGATTCCCCTGGCTGGGGACTGGAACGGCGACGGCAAGACCACGCTCGGCTTCTACGACCCGGCCACGGCCCTCTTCCGCTTCCGGAACGCGCTGGGCGGCGGCAACGCGGACGTCCTCCTCGCCGTGGACGCCCCTTCGGCCAACGTCCGGCCCGTAGCGGGCGATTGGGACGGCGACGGCAAGGACACAGTCGGCCTCTACGATCCGGCGACTTCC
>CAXTNS010000828.1:0-1912 GCA_964245465.1 uncultured Thermoanaerobaculia bacterium | reverse complement strand
CCGTGGTCCTTTACGACGTGACGACCGGGATCTTTCACCTCAAGAACACCCTCGCCGGCCGGGGTTTCGACAGCATGGTTACGCTCGGTACGCCGGGGACCAACCAGATCCCCTTGGCGGGGGATTGGGACGGCGACGGCAAGGACACAGTCGGCCTCTACGATCCGGCGACTTCCACCTTCCTTCTCCTCGTCGTCAACGGCTCCGGGACCGGTGGAGCGATCCCCGTCTCGATCCCCTTCGGACCGGTGGGCCGGAACGCGCTCCCCATCATCGGCGACTGGGACGGCGACGGGAGGGACGGCCTCGGACTCTACGATCCGGCCTCGGCCCTCTTCCGTCTCAAGAACGTGTCGACCTCCGGCAATCCGGACTTCCAGTTCCGCACCGGCCCGCGCAACGGCGGGTGGAAGCCGATCGCGGGCGTCTGGTGAGCCGCCGCGCCCCTGCCCGGGCATAAATGCCCGGGCTAGCCGAAAAGAGCCCCCTGAAGGGGACTCCAGCAGTCGGGTTCACCCCGGCTGTTTTACCTAGCCTGGGCATTTATGCCCGGGCGGGGGTGCGGTCTGGCAAAGTACAATGAACCCGCCTGACCCATCTCAGGGAGACCTCCATGCCCCGACCGTCCGTTCTGCTCCTGATCCTTGCCCTCGCAGCCACCGCAACCCTCGCAGACGACATGAAAACCTACGACCTCATCCTCCGCGGCGGCACGATCTACGACGGCTCCGGCAACAAACCCTACGTGGGCGACGTGGCCGTGAACGGCGACAAGATCGTGGCTCTGGGCTCCCTGGGCAACGCCAAGGGCAGGACCGAGATCGACGCCAAGGGGCTCGCCGTCTCCCCCGGCTTCGTCAACATGCTGAGCTGGGCCACCGAGTCGCTCCTCGTGGACGGCCGCGCCCAGAGCGACATCCGCCAGGGCGTCACCCTGGAGGTCATGGGCGAGGGCGGCTCCATGGGACCGTTCAACGACGCCATGAAGAAGGAAGGCGTCGAGCAGCAGGGCGACATCAAGTACCCCATCACCTGGACCACCCTCGGCGAATACCTCAATCAGGTCGTGGCCAAGGGCATCGCCCCCAACGTGGCCTCTTTCGTGGGCGCCACCACCGTCCGCATCCACGAGGTGGGCTACGCCGACCGGCCGCCCACGCCCGAGGAGCTGGCGAGGATGCGCAAGCTCGTGGACCAGGCCATGGAAGAGGGCGCCCTCGGCGTGGGCTCCTCGCTCATCTACGCCCCCGCCTTCTACGCCAAGACCGACGAGCTCGTGGCCCTCTGTGAAGAAGCCGCGAAGTACGGCGGCATGTACATCTCCCACATGCGGAGCGAAGGCAACCGCTTCCTCGAAGCTCTGGACGAGCTCATCGAGATCTCCCGCCGGGCCAAGCTCCCCGCCGAGGTCTACCACCTGAAGGCCGCCGGCCAGCAGAACTGGGGCAAGCTCGACGCCGCCATCCAGAAGATCGAAGCCGCCCGCGCCTCCGGCCTCAAGATCACGGCCGACATGTACACCTACACCGCCGGCGCCACGGGCCTCGACGCCTCCATGCCCCCCTGGGTCCAGGAAGGCGGCCTCGAAGCCTGGATCGCCCGCATGAAAGACCCGGCCATCCGCGAAAAGGTCAAGCAGGAGATGGCGACGCCCACCGACGCCTGGGAGAACTTCTTCGTGGCCGCCGGCCCTGAGAAGATCCTCCTCGTCGCCTTCAAGAACGACAAGCTCAAGCCCCTGACCGGCAAGACCCTCGCGGAAGTCGCGAAGATGCGCGGCAAGTCCCCTCAAGAGACGGCCATGGACCTGGTGATCGAGGACGACAGCCGCGTGGGCACCGTCTACTTCCTCATGTCCGAAGACAACGTCCGCCGCCAGGTCGGCCTCCCCTGGGTGAGCTTCGGATCGGAC
>CAXTNS010000827.1:2219-2749 GCA_964245465.1 uncultured Thermoanaerobaculia bacterium | reverse complement strand
TCCCACCAGAGGGCGCGGACTTCCAGGACTCCGCGGTCGCGGTGGAGCTTGGGGTCGAGCCGGCCCACGAGGCGCTCGCCTTCCAGGATGGGCATCACGTAGTAGCCGTGCTTGCGCTGGTGGCCGGGGACGAAGGCTTCGAAGCGGTAATCGAAACCAAAGAGGCGCTGAGTGCGCTTGCGGTCGCGGAGGATGGGATCGAAGGGCGCGAGCAGGCGAACCCTCGGCGGAGCCTGAGGAAGGGCGGCGACCCGGGGCTCCCAGTCCGGCACGGCCCAGGCGGAGCGGGGCCGGGAGCCATCCACGGTCTCCACCTGGACCTCGGCGATCTCACCCGCCGCGGTGGCCCGTTCCCCCCATTCCTTGGTGTCCTCCAGGGAGACGGCGTGCCAGAAGCCGGCGATCTCGCCGGCGGTCGCGACTCCCAGCCGTTCCAGGGCCGAGCGGCAGGCCCATTCGAGGTGCTCCCGGTCGCTGGGGCGGGGCGCGGCGTGGGCCTCAGGATAGACGCGGGCCGCGAGGTCGTAGAC
>CAXTNS010000827.1:0-2149 GCA_964245465.1 uncultured Thermoanaerobaculia bacterium | reverse complement strand
GGAAGCTCGACCGCCGGGCCACGGCGAGCTCGCCTGTCCGCCAGAGGTATTCGAGGGCCGCTTTCTGAGGCTTCCACCCCCACCAGGTCTTGTCGGTGCCGGCCGGGCGCTCGTCCTCGAAGTCCTTGGCCATCAGCGGCCCCTCGCGGACGACGCGGTCGAGCACGTGGTCGAACACCCGTTGGGGCTCCGGTCCCACACGCTCCAGCCACCAGGGGTGCTCGAGGACCTTCTTTCGATAGCGCTCGAAGCGCGGCTTCCAGAAGGGGTACCAGGCCGTGGGGATCGCCGAGGCGTCGTGCGTCCAGTGCTCGAAGAGCCGGCGGTCGCGTTCCAGAAGCCGCTCCAGGAGCTTCGGGCGGTACCCCTGGACCCGGGCCGCCAGGGTCAGGTGATGGGCCCGCTCGACGATGTTGATCGAGTCGACCTGGACGAAGCCCATCCGTTCGATGAGCTCGTAGATCCCATCCGCCGTGGCCTTGCCGCGGGGATCGTCGAGCAACCCCTGAGCGCCCAGCAACAGGTGGCGGGCTGTGACCGTTGGGACGGAGGGAAGGACGCGTGCCATGGCGGGAGAGGATAGCCGATGCATCCCCGCCCGGCGCTACCCGTCCCTACCGCCGTTCCAGCGCCCGCTGCATGAGCAGATCCTGGCTCGACCGCGGCTCCTCGCTCTTGCCCGGCCGGCGCTGGACGTAGCTGCCGTCGGACCGCATGTCCCAGGCCTTGACGTTGTCCGAGAGCTGGAGATCGAGCACGGCCTTGACCTCCTCGCGGAGCTTGGGGTCCTCGATGGGCACCGCCGCCTCCACCCGGGCGTCGAGGTTGCGCGACATCCAGTCGGCCGAGCCGATGTAGTACTCGGGGCTCCCGGCGTTGGCGAAGTAGAAAATCCGGGCGTGCTCCAGGAAACGGCCGACGACGCTGATCACCCGGATCGTCTCGCTGCGGCCCGGCACCCTGGGGCGCAGCCGGCAGATACCCCGCACGATCAGGTCGATCTCCACCCCCGCGGCGGAAGCCTCGTAGAGGGCGTCGATCATCTGGCGGTCGTCGAGCGCGTTCATCTTGGCGATGATGTGCCCGCCCCGGCCCGCCTCCTGGTGCTCGACCTCGCGGGCGATCATCTCCAGGAAGCGCTGGCGCATGCTGAACGGCGCCACCAGGAGCTTCTTGAAACGCGGCTGGTGGACGAAACCCGTCAAGGCGTTGAAGAGCTGGGCCACGTCCTGGGCGATCTCCTCGTTGCAGGTGAAGAGGCCCAGGTCGGTATAGAGCTTCGCCGTCTCGGGGTTGTAGTTGCCGGTGGCGATGTGGACGTAGCATCGCAGGGCGTCCTTCTCCTGGCGCACCACGAGGGCGATCTTTGCGTGGGTTTTCAGGCCCACGAGGCCGTAGCAGACGTGGGCGCCCACCTTCTCCAGGGCCTCGGCCCCCTCGATGTTGGCCGCCTCGTCGAAGCGCGCCTTGATCTCCACCGTGACGGCGATCTGCTTCCTCGCCTCCGCCGCCCGGATCAGCGCCTGCATGTTCGGCGAGCCGGCCGAGGTGCGGTAGAGCGTCTGCTTGATGGCCAGCACGGCCGGATCGGCCGCCGCCGTCTCGATGAAGCGCTGCACGCTGTTGGCGAACGAGTCGTAGGGGTGGTGCACCAGGACGTCGCCCGCCGCCAGGGCGGTGAAGAATTCGGCGGCCTCGTCCGGCTCCAGGTGGAGGAAGCGCGGCGGGGTGGCCGGCGTCCAGGGCCGGTACTTCAGGGACGGCAGGGGGAGCACGCCGACCAGGGACATCAGGTCCTTCAGGGAGAGCAGCCCGTCCAGCTCGAAGATCTCCGGCTCGGCGACCTCCAGCTCTGCGGCCAGCAGCTCGACCATCCACCGGGACATGCCCTTGGCCACCTCCAGCCGCACGATGGTGGCGAAGCGCCGCTCGCGCAGTTCCTCCTGGATGACCTCCAGCAGGTCCTCGGCCGTCTCCTCGTTTCTCTGCACGTCGGCGTTGCGCGTCACCCGAAAGGGATGGGCCTCCACGATCTCCATGCCCGGGAAGAGCTGGTCGAGGTTGTGGGCGATGACCTCCTCCAGGGGCACGAAACGCAGCGTCTTCGGGACCTGGATCCAGCGCGGCAGGATGTGGGGCGCCTTCACCC
>CAXTNS010000826.1:0-2756 GCA_964245465.1 uncultured Thermoanaerobaculia bacterium | reverse complement strand
CCCCTGCGCATCCTCGTCCGGCCGCGGGGAGACAGCCCCGCCGGCCTCTCCTTCGCCCTCTTCCGGCGCGAGGACGGCGCGCTGCGGCGCGTGCCGGAGCCGCGAGAGGTGCGCCTGGCGAGCGACCGGGGCAGCGCGGCCTTCGAGGGCGCCGCTGGGAGCGTGCTGGCGGCCCGCGCTCCCGGGGTCTACCCTCTCTACGTCGTCGTCTCCGCCGAGGAGGATTTCCCCTCCCGCGTGGAGCTGGAGCCGGGTGAGGACCCCGCTGGCGCGCTGCGGTCCTCCGGGCGGCTCGTCTATCCGGTGACGGTCACCCTTCTGCGGGAGGAAGAGCGATGAGCGGATCTCTCTGGCGACACTGGCGTCTGGCATCGTGCTGGATCGCGATCCTCCTGGCCGGAGCGCCGGCGGGAGCTTCCGTGGACTGGGTCCATCTGGAGCCGGGCTGCGAGGTGGCGTCCGGGGACGTCCACTCGGGAGACGAGAAGCCGCAGGTCGTGGGCTCCTTCGCCTTCGGACCGGGGCTCCACTACGACGGTCCCTGCCAGCCCCAGGACGAAGGCACCTGGACGCCTTCCCTCCTCCCCGTCGAGCCGGCGCCGCGCCTCTCGGCGGCGTTTCCCTGCGCCGGGGGCCTGTGCCTCCAGCGCAAGCCGGGCCAGCCCTGGGTCGCCGTCCTCGACTGGCCCTCGGCGCACGGCTGGAGCGTGGCGGCCACCATCCGGGAAGCCTCGGACCAGCAGGTCGGCCTCCAGCTCTACGACCTCACCGACGCCGGCACGCTCGGGCAGTGGGTGACGCCCGTCTCCGACCTCCACGTGCTCGTCCAGCTCTGCGCCCTGGCGGAGCACGTGCGGCTGCATCCCGGCGACCGGCCGCTGGCGGTGAACATGAGCTTCGGCCGGCTCCAGACAGCGTCCAACTGCGGGTCCGGGTCCACCAGCCAGAGCTGCCCGGTCGGCCAGGTCCTCTCCCATCTGGCGGCGAAAGGCATCGTCCCCGTGGCCGCGGCGGGCAATCATGGCGAGCTGCTCTTCCCCGCGTCCATCCCGGACGTCGTCTCGGCGGGGGCGATCGACCTCACCTATCTCCAGCACACCCAGAAGGTCCGGGCTTCGAGGCAGACGCCGCTCCAGGCCGAGGCCCTGATGCCGGGCTACGGCCTCTATCTCTCGGCGCCCCCGGGGGCGGGTAACAGCCTCTACTGGCCGGCGCCGCCGGGAAGCTCCTACGCCGCGGCCCTGTTCACCGGCTGGCTGAGCGGCTACCGGGCCAACGGTGGCCAGCTCCCCGATCCATCCCTCCTGAGAGGAGCCCACTGGATCCCCAGGACCGCGCCGAACACCTCGAACGGCCTCGCGCTCACGCTCGACGGAGCGCCGCTCCCCGGCTCCGAGCTGAACGGCCCCCGGATCCTCCTCGATCGCGCCCTGGGAAACGTCCCGGTCGCTCCGGAACCGCGGAGCGCCGTCACCCTATGGCTGACGGGTCCCGCGCCTCCTCTGCCCGGCCCCTACTCCCTCCTGCACGCGGACACCGGCAACGGTCCGCAGCCCGGAGTGGACCCCTGCGTGCCGTGCGGCCCCGGCGGCGGCGGGCAGGGAGGCACGGAGGAGAGCAGCGTGCTCCTCGACCTCTCCCATTCGGGCGGTCTGCCTCCCTGGATGGACCTGCTCGCCGTGCTGCTGCGCGTCGGCACGGACACCTACGCCTTCGACGGCTCCCGCGATCCGGACCTGCTCGCCGCCCTGGCCGCCGGCAGCCTCGAAGGCCTCAAGCTCGCCGGGACCAGCGGCGCCTTCCGGGCCGGAGAGCAGCCTTCGCTCGTCCTGGTGATCGACGTCGGAGGCCACCCCTACTGGCACGAGGTACCGTTCCACATCCGTTGGAGGTGATTGGTCGCGAGCGACGTCGCCTGTTGAGGCCTACCCCGAGCTCGGCGGAAGCCGAGCCCGGGGGAGCGCTTCGTCATGCTGACACCCCAGATGGCGGGAATCCCGAACTACGAGGCGGACGAAACGCCGCACCAGTAGCCGATGCGGTTGAGGTTGCCGGACTGGTAGCAACTGGAGGTGCTGGGGGTCGAGCTGCAGGCATTGCACTGCCAGAAGTTTCCGGAGGCGTCCCGGTAGACGTGCTTGGCGCCGACGCAGTTCGGGTAGGGGGACCAGCAGCCCTGGTAGGTCCAGACCGCCGGAATCGCCTGCGCAGCGAAGCCGGAGAGGGTCAGAGCGGCCAGGAAGGCGAGAGCGCGGAAGGGCTTCTTCATGCTGTTTCTTCTTGATTCGTCAGCGGTACGGAGGGCAGCCTCGCAACAAGAGGCCGCCCTCCGGGTCAGCGGGGCTACGAACACCAGTAGCCGATGGCGTTGAGGTTGCCCGACTTGTAGCAGCTTGAGGTGCTGGGGCTCTGGCTGCAGGAATTGCACTGCCAGAAGCTTCCGGAGGCGTCGCGGTAGACGTGCTTGCCGCCGGCGCAGTTGGGATAGGGAGACCAGCAGCCCTGGTAGGTCCAGCCGGATGGGATCGCCTGCACGGCGAAGCCGGAGAGGGTGAGGGCGGCCAGGAAAGCGAGAGCGCGGAGGGGTTTCTTCATACTGTTTCTCCTTGTTCGTCAGCGATCGGAGGCAATTGCGTGCACTCATGGAAATGCCTCCATGGTTCAAGAGTGCTGCCAGCGTGCGGGAAGAGGACGCTCAGGCCTCTCGGCGATGCACGCGCGGCCGCCGGGACTCCCGCCGGCCGCGCGTGCATCGC
>CAXTNS010000825.1:0-2759 GCA_964245465.1 uncultured Thermoanaerobaculia bacterium | reverse complement strand
ATGCCGGCGCTCCCAGCGGCGCTACGCCACAGGTCAGTTCTGTCTTGACAGACCACTAGCCGTTCCGCTGCATGCAAATGCCAGTTTGGTGCTGGAGCGTAGCGGAGGCACCAAGCTGGCTTGGGTTGTACCACGTACGTTCTGGACACAGATGCGGGCTCCAAGCTGTTTGGCCCCGGAGCGTAGCGAAGGGCCAAGCAGCTAACACTCCTTTCCTTCGACGAAGGGCCACATTCTAAGCCGGGTCAACTGCTTCCTTTACTCATCAACGGCGCTATCCGCCGCCTTGAAAATCACGGATTGTTGCCTGTATATTGACGCGCCTCGCGCTCCAGAAGTTCCACGATCCTCTTTAGGCTTGCATCTATAGAAAAGAGCTTGAGTTGGGCAAACATAGGGACCAAACCTATAAAGCCAAAAAGTAACAATGCTAACGTATTACCTTCCATGGTCTTTCCTCACTGAGAAATTGCTGACTTAGATTGAGCTTATTGCGGCAAACCGGCTTTCTCACAATCCACACGTTCTGTAGCCTTCCACAGTTCGTAGTTGGTGGAGTCGTTTGCCTGTAGGTAGGCTGCAGCGACCATCCCTGCATGCGCCAAGCCGCTGCCCGCACGTCGGTTGTCCGCGCGAAGAGAAGCGCGCCCTCGGGGATGACCGCCGTCGAAAATGCAGCCCGCGGTTGGGCTCCCCTTGCATGCCGCCTCCATGCGTAATATACTGAACCAGATGGTTCAGTCTATGCGAGCCCGCCTCGATGCCTCGTTCGCCGCGCTCTCGGATGCCACCCGACGCGGCGTTCTGGAGCAGTTGGGACGTTCCGACGCCTCGATCACGGACCTTGCCGAGAAGTTCCACATGACCCTCACGGGTATGAAGAAGCACGTCGGCGTCTTGGAGGAGGCCGGGCTCGTCACCACGGAGAAGGTCGGGCGCGTGCGGACCTGCAAGCTTGGCCCACACCGACTGGAGGAAGAGACTGCATGGATCGAGAGGTATCGCCAGCTCTGGGACGCACGCTTCGACGAGTTGGACAAGGTTGTCGAGGAATTGAAACGGAAGGAGAATGAACGCAAGAAGGGAGAGTGAGGCCACACCGATGAAGAACCGCACGACTGTGGAACGGAAGTCCGAGCGTGAGCTCGTCGTCAAGCGAACTTTCAACGGTCCGGCGCGCATCGTGTTCGAGGCGTGGACCAAGCCCGAGCTGTTCAAGCAGTGGTGGGTGCCGAAGTCGATGGGCATGTTCCTGCGTTCCTGCGAGATGGATGTTCGTGTCGGGGGCAGGTACCGTTTGGTGTTCGGCCACGATGCCTCAAACCCTGACGAATTCTTCGGTAGGTATATCGAAGTGACACCGCACTCGCGCCTCGTCTGGACCAATGACGAAGGTGGCGACGGTGGGCCCGTCACCACGGTGACCTTCGAGGAAAAGGGTGGCAAAACGCTGCTCGTCATGCACGAGCTCTATCCCTCGAAGGAAGCTCTCGACGCTGCTGGCACCGGGGCGGCGGATATGATGAACGAGACGTTCGAGCAACTGGACGAGCTTCTCGTCGCCCTGGGCGCGAGCGTAGGACGGTCATGAACTCGTCGATCTCGCTTTCGGCCGCCTGGCTCATTGGTCTCGACCTCGATCCCTCGTGGCACAGCATCAGCGAGTGGGCAATCGGTCCTCACGGCTGATCTCGGCGCGCTGCTCGGCCCCGGCCGGCCTGGCTCACATGCTGGCCGGGGCTACGTGAAAATTAGATAGTGGTTCGGTCCGCCTAACGCCCGAGTTAAGCTGCGAAGGCGCGCACGTGATCTGTGCTGCCGGGCCGGAGCGGTGCGCGCCTTCGTCAGCTTCAACGATTCGTTAGGCCGCAATGCGAGTGAAACTCAGTGGCGGTTCGTACGGCCCGAGCCCCCTGTGACGACGCAACGCAGGTGCCGGACGTTGGTTCGGTCTTGTTTGCCTGTCCGAGCAGAAAGTCGAACTACACCTTCTCGACGAAGTAATAGTGGTTCTCGCCCTCGTCCTGCGCGTCAGCGACCCACGTCAGGCCAGCATCGCGCAGTAATCGCTCATACATGTGCTCGCCGAGGGATTGCGACCGGCGCCCGGTCATGGCGTCCAACCATTCCAAGGGCTGCCGGGGTGCAGTGAAGAGAAAGCGCCCCTGTGGCTCGAGCGAGCGCGCCACCTTCTCGATGACGAGCGCTTGCGCTGCCGGGTCGAGTAAGAACAACAGACCCCAGGCAAGCACGCCATTGAAGGTCCGGTTGAAGAACTCCGAAGCCTCGACGGTACTTCGCTCGATCGGCACACCCGGGAACCGCTCACGGAACGCTGCGACCATCGTCGGTGACGCGTCGACTGCGTAGGTCATGAGACCGGCCTCTTGGAGGATCCGCGTGCTCGGTTCACCGGGACCTGAGCCGAGGTCGAGCACCGTCGCTCCAGGGGGGAAGGCGTCTGCCCAGGCCTTGACGACCGCGGCACCGATCGAGTCGCCGACGCGGGAGCGGGTGCCTCGTCCGGCAATGTAGATGTTCGCGACCGCCTCATATCCGTTGGAGCCGTCCTCAGTTGCTGTACCCATCTCACCTCGACAAGAGTTCGGTTGCGGCCCAACGTTTTGGCCCTAAGCGCGCGGGCCGCCGTCACCGCCCAAGCTGCGAGACAGCAACACCCATTCCTCGACCACCACCAGTAGAAAATGCGCCAGCCGTCCGCTTGAGGGCCAGGGTTGGGCGGCCTGTCTTTGTTTCTT
>CAXTNS010000824.1:0-2761 GCA_964245465.1 uncultured Thermoanaerobaculia bacterium | reverse complement strand
TGAGCTACGACGGGCGCCACGACAACAGAGTCAGTCTGACAAAGTAGAATTAGGGCCTTTCCGACGGGCACTCTTCCAGGAGCCTGAAAGCAAAGGGGCTATAGGGCCGTTTCGTGTTACCTCCCGTTAGCTGCCTGAAATTGGGTCTCTCCGGGCTCATCGCGTTGCCTCGCTTCCTCGGTAACTCTTTGTAGAATCGGAACTTGGAGTCTCCGTGTTACCGGCGTGCCAAAATGGCGATTTGGAGCTGGCATGATTTTTGTGTGGCATGGAGCTTAGTTGTCAAAGAACGTACACGTCCGGGTTTTCGGTGACCTTGCCCAGGCCTTGGATCTCCATCTTCTGCTCGCATTCCAGGCAGAGGCGGTAGATGCGGACGCTGTCTTCCAGGGGATTGGTGATCTTCTCGATCCGCTGGCGGAGACGGTCCAGGGCTTCGGCGTCCAGACGGCATTCAAAGACGGAGTACTGCACCCGTTGCCCGAAGTCCTTCAGCATGTGGGCGAGACGAGTCCGCCGCCGGTCGTTGGGTACATCATAAGAGACGACGATCAGCATGGCAAGCGGAAAGGCTCGTAGGGATCGCCCATCGTCAAGGCGCGAGCCAGGCGCTCGGCCTGGCGGCGGAAGAGTTGGCGGAAGTTGAGTTGCTCGCCTTCCATAGAGAAGGGAGTGGTCAGCTCCTTCTCGTAGGCCGGGAAATAGAGCTTCATGGACTCCCGGCCCAGGAGGACTCCCCCTTCCGGGGTGGAGCGGAAATCGTCGCGGTCCAGGATGCGCAGTTTCAGCAGGTTGAGGCTGAAGGAATCGACGAGAGGAGCGCGGAATTCTTCCAGGAGATCCAGGGCGAGGGAAGGGCGGCCGTAGTCGATCTGGTGGAAGAAGCCGAGATAGGGATCGAAGCCCATGCCGTCGAGGAGGGACTGGAGCTCGTTGCCGGCGAGGACGTAGCCGAAGGAGAGGAGGGCATTGAGCGGATCGCGGGGCGGGCGGCGGTTCCTTCCGTCGAATTGGAAGCCTGCCGGCAGCAGGGCGCCGAGGAGCGGGAAGTAGCGTGCCGCGGCGTCTCCCTCTTTTCCTCGGAGGCTGTCGAGTGAGGTCATCTGCTCCGTTTCAGAAGCAGCCCGGTGGACCTTATCGATCTCATCCGGGGAGATGGCTTGAGGGTGATTTCTCCGGAACCGCCTCAGGACGGCGGCGGAGTTGCTGATTTTGGCTTGTACGAGCCGCCGGGCGATCCGTTCCATATCCGCCCTGAAGGGGCGGAACGCAGCGGTCCGTCCGAAAGGCACCGCCCCTTCAGGGCGGTAATTGGGGGATGGGGGAATCGTGGACCTGGCGCTAAAGCACCGGGCTAATCAAATTTCGGTCCCTTCGGGGCGCAATCCCACAATACAGATTAGGTCAGTTCGGACGCTTTCATCGTCGTCCTGTTCCTCATCATCGTTATCTTCGTCTCAATCCCACAATACAGATTAGGGCAGTTCGGACCGTGGCTCGCCAAGTGGTCTGAATAGAAACAGTTACAAGGGCCTTTCCTGTTACCTCCTGAATTCGGACTTTCCGAGAGGGTCATCTCGAAACTCCTCCAGCTCGGCTTTTATACAACTGTTGCAAGGAATCAGGTTAGAGGCGAGCTGTTACCTCCGTGCCAAACTGGCGAATTGGCGCTGGCCTGATTCTTGTCAGGCATGGCGTTTGCCGCCAGGTACACCAGTTGTCAAAGAAAACCTTTCAGGAAGAGATTCTACGCCCAAGATCCGGCACCTTCAATTGCAGGTGTTCCTCGAAGGGCGCGTAGCCGGGGTTGTCGTGGAGGAGGGTCCAGCCTTTCTCGATGGCGAAGGTGGCGATGAGGCTTTCCAGAGTGCTTGGGGCGGGGAGGCCTTTGGCTCGGAGGATGCGGGAGTTGCGGGCGGCGACGCGGGCCATTTCGAAGGTGACCATGTTGACGCGGCGGAAACGGCTGAGGGCGTTTTCGGCGAGCTCGCGTTCGCGTTCGTCCAGGTAGACGGAGAGGACTTCGGCGTGGATGAGGTCTCCCACGCCCAGCCAGCGCCAGCCCAAGGCGCGGTCGAGGAAGTCGGTCCGCGGCGTGACGGTGCCTTCGAAGTAGTCGAGCCAGACGGTGGAGTCGACGAGGATCCACATGGGTCAACGCCTCTTGCGCTCGCTGGGTTCGGGCTGGCGGTGGAGCTTGCCGCGGAGGTCGCGGACTTCTCCTTGCTCGTAGAGTTGGACGAGGGCGGTCAGGGCTTCGTGCAAGGCCGCGCGATAGGTCTTCATGCCGGTCAGATCCAGGGCTCTGAACATCAGATCGTCTTCAACCTCGACGTTGATTCGCATGGCGGCTCCCTTTGGGGCTCTACGGGCGCCGGAATACACTCCGTCGGCGCCGCGGTGTGTAGAAATCCGTTCGCGGTACATGTTTTTTCCGCGAAAGTGTGTAAACGGCGGGATTTTCTCACGGTTTGGCGGCGGTGGAGCGCTCTTGGCGGGAAATTTACACACTCTGGCGGAGAAAATGTGTATTTCGGGGGCTGAAATGGCTCCGCGGCTCGCGGTTTACACATTTCCCGCCGAAAAGTATGTGCTACGGTGGTTTCTTACACTTTCTGGCAGAGATTCCGTGTATCACGGGCTTCGAGCCGGATCTTGCCGAGGCCGAAGGTCGCTCCCTTGCCGACGTGGAGGATCTCGGCGGTGCGGAGGAGGGGCACGAAGGGGGGGAGGCCGGCGCCTTCGATCTCCAGGGTACCCA
>CAXTNS010000823.1:291-2770 GCA_964245465.1 uncultured Thermoanaerobaculia bacterium | reverse complement strand
TTGGGGACGTGCCATGGCCGGGGGGCGGCCTGGGCGCGCCCGGCGTGCGCGTCACAGACCGCCACCAGCTCGATCCCGGGGATCTCCGAGAGGACGTCGCGGTGGAACTGGGCCACGTAGCCGGCGCCGACCAGGGCGACCCGTATCGGAGCGTTGGCACGCATGGCGAAAGATCTCTCCGGGGTAACCTCCGGCGTAACGGCGGGACGGATCCGGTCAGACAGAAGCATAACCAAACCTTAATTTGCAGGAGACATGCCACGAGGCGGCGGGCCCGCGAAGCTCCAGAAGACGGCTTCCGTAGTGTCAAGCTCGAAAGTGAAGCGGTCGCTGGCGCCGGCAGGCATCGGCCGCCCCGTGCGCTCGTCGCGGGCGCCGGAGACCGGTCCGGCCAGGCGGACCTCGACCGGGACCTTGGTCTCCGCCAGCCCCTCGGCTCCTCCCCCTCCCGTCGACCGGCTGGAGATGGGAGCGTTCTGCAGCACGAAGACCAGCGTGCGGTCCCCTTTCGACCAGGCCATGACTTCCAGGGGGACGGGCCGGCCGAGGCTCCGTGCGGTAATCCAGGGCTTGACGCCGGCCTTCTCCACGGGCTCCAGGAAGGGGCGCCGGCGCTCCGCGTCCGCCGTGCCCTCCTGCCGCTCCATCAGGTAGCGCTGGGGCGAGAGGTTGAGGTGGACGGCACGGCCGCGTCCCTGTCCCACCGGCAGCCCTTTCTCGGCCACGGCGTACCCCTGGTGAAGCCGCGGGCGGAGGGTCTCGAACAGCTCGCGGTAGCGCTTGTAGGAGTAGCCCGCGTCCTGGTCCGTCTCGACCCAGAGCCGGCCGGAGAAGAAATCGGCCTTGGAGAGATGCCCCTCGCGTTCGATTCCGAAGAGGGGGTCGAGCGCTCCGCGCGCCCGTCCCCGGCCATGGGGATCGAACAGCCCGCAGGCGAAGTCCGCGATCACCGTGCCCCCGGCCCCGGCGAAGTCCGCGATCCGCCGCGCTTCGACGTCGGACAGGGCGTAGGCGGCGGGGAGGATGAGCACCCGGTACTCGGGCGGCACGCCGTGGCGGACGACTTCGTCGTAGGCGAGGAAGTCGTAGCGGAGGCCGGCGTCGGCGAGCATCAGCTCCCACGCCTTGCGCACGTTGTGGGAGGTGCCCAGGCGGAAGTCGTCGTTGCGGTTCGCCCAGGTCTTGCCGTGGGCCTCGGAGTCGAGCACCCAGGAGACCTGGAGGGAGGGGTGGGAGTAGTAGAGAGCCACGCCGTCGTGGAGGAAGCGGGCGCCCGCCATCTTGGGACCCTGGACCTCGCCGAGCTCGCGTAGAGTCTTCCCGAAACGGTCGAGCCAGGGTCTTGGCCGTCCCTCTTCAAACCAGCTCTCGTCGATCCAGCCGATCATGCCGCGGTTGCCGTGGGCGAAATAGTGCCAGGCGAGCCACACGTCGTTGCCCGTGCCGCGCCCGTCGTCCCGGAAGTGGGTGGTCACCCGGGGGACGGTGTTCTCCCGGTCGAAGGAGCGGAGGATCTCCTGGGCGGACCCGACGTCGTAGGCCTCGATGAACTGGCCTTTCTTCGCCCCCTTGGCGTAGTCGTAGCCGCCCCAGAGGCTGGGGGCCTGGGCGCCCACGATGCCGCACGGCGTGGCCGGGTCCTCCCGGTTGCAGCGCTCGACCAGCCGGCCCAGGAAGCCGGTCCACACGGAGTCGTTGTACGTCATGCGGTCGAGGAGCGGCGAGAGGTCGATCTCCCGGAGGGGCTTGCTCAGCTCGGGGAAGACGGCGTCCGGCGTGACCCACCGGGCTCTGGGACCCTTCCCGCCGTAGTACAGATCCAGCCAGCGCTGGTAGGCAGCATCGTCGCCGTGGAGCCGCCAGACGGCCGGCCGCGCGAACGATCCCCAGGAGGGCTCGTCGTCCAGGGCGTAGGCCACGCGCAGAGGGCTCTTGCGCACGGCCTGGAGGTTCTCGGCGATCCGGGTCTCCAGTTTCGCGAGGAGGGCGGCGTCGAGCGGATGGGGGCGGACGGCCCGCGGGTCCCGCATCGCCGCGTCGAGGCCTTCGGGCATGAGGTAGAGGTCCCCCTTGCCGGCCGTGTGGTCGTTGTAGAAGCGCAGGTTCCAGCGTTCGAGCCAGTCGAGCGGCCCCTGGCCGTGGTCGGTCATGCCGCCGTTGATCCCGTGGTCCCGGCAGAACCGCCCCCCCTCCTCGCCGGTGCCGACCGTCCAGCGGTAGCGCCAGGGCATGTAGATCCAGGTGCCCCAACGGCCCGGGCCGGCGGGTCTCCGGACCTCCTGGAATTCAGGCGCGTGGCTGACGTAGGTGAGATAGGTGCCGTCCGAGTCCGGCAGCCTGGACGGCTCTTCGGGCTCGGCCAGCACGCAGGCGAGGCAGAGACCGCAGAGGAGGCAGAGACCGGCCAGACGGGGCATGCCTGGCCGGTATTGCGAGGGCCGTGCCGGGATCAGCGGGCGGTGACGCTGGAGTCCCGGAC
>CAXTNS010000823.1:0-281 GCA_964245465.1 uncultured Thermoanaerobaculia bacterium | reverse complement strand
CCTCAGATCCAGGTGTTGACGTTGGCTCCCGTGCCGATGGTCGTCTGCCCGGCCGCGTTGGTCGCCGTGACGCGGAAGTTGTAGGAGGCGTTGGCGCTCAGGCCCGTGACCCGGGCCGTGGTGACGTTGGCGCCCACGGAGACCTGGGTGTAGTAGACGCCGTTGATCATCCGCTCGACCGTGAACCTCACCTCGGTGGTCGAGTTGTCCTGCCAGGTGGCCTCCACGGTGCCGTTGCCGAGCCACCGGAGGTTCAATCCCGTGGGTGCGGCGGGCGGGGA
>CAXTNS010000822.1:0-2777 GCA_964245465.1 uncultured Thermoanaerobaculia bacterium | reverse complement strand
CCAGGGGATTGGGCACCCGGTCGCCACCCTGGGGCGCCCGGCCGGGGAAGCAGCGAATCACGGCGCAGAACCACACCCGGCGCCTGAGCTCCTCCTCGGGCACCCCCAGACGATTGAACCACGTGAAGAGCCGCGAGCCCGCCGTGTAGGCGAACGGACGCTGGAGGACCACCTCCTTCGGTCCCGGCGCCTGCCCCACCAGCATCACGCGCGGCCAGAAATCCGGACGGGCCGCGACCGGCGGCGGCTCCACCGTGGGGCAGATCCGGCAGCCCCGTACCTGGACGAGGTGGTGATCCAGGGCCTCCCAGGCCAACTTCAGATCCGCCACGGGCGCTCGGCGAGGGAGTCCAGGAAGGCGTCCACCACCCGCGGATCGAACTGGCGCCCCTTTTCCCGGCGGAGCACGCTGGCGGCCTCCTGCGTGGGCAGGGCCGGCCGGTAGGGGCGGGTCGTGGTCATGGCGTCGAAGGCGTCCACCACGGCGATGATGCGCGCGCCGAGGGGGATCGCCTCCCCGGCGAGCCCTCGCGGGTAACCGGGGTGCTGGCCGTCGAGGTTGCCGTCGAAGCGCTCCTGGTGGTGGAGCACGAGGGGAGCCGCGCCGCTCAGCAGCTCCAGTCTCTCCAGCATCCGCGCGCCGATCTCTGGGTGTCGGCGCATCAGTTCCGTCTCGGTGGAGTCGAGCGGCCCCTCCTTCCTCAGGACCGACTCCGGCACGCCGAGCTTGCCCACGTCGTGCAGCAGGCCCGCGTAGTGGAGGGTCTCCAGCTCCCGCCCGCGCAGGCCGAGCTTCTCCCCCACCGCCACCGCGTACTCGCTCACCCGCCTGAGGTGGCCGCCCGTGTAGGCGTCCTTGGCTTCGACCGCCTGCATCAGCGCGTCCGAGATGCGGACGAGGTCGCGGCGCAGCAGCCGGTTCGATTCGATCAGCTCCTCGCGCAGCCGCACCTCGCGGTCCCGCGACCAGCCCACCAGGGCGCCGGCGATCGAGAGGATCAGCAGGTCGGCCCGGCCGGCCCAGACCTCCCGTCCGATCCCGGACGCGTCGAGCACGATGAACACCCCGGCCAGACCCAGCAGATGGCAGACGCCGCTCCCCGAGGCCGCCAGAATCCCCCCGCGCAGGCCGTGGTGGAGAGCCGCCCAGAGGATGGGCAGGAGGTAGAGCAGAGTCGTCCACCCGCTCCCCCGCGGCAGGTTCCAGACCATGGCGAGAGCCACGGCCGACGCACCCAGCACCATGGCCGTGCCCATCAGCAGGTCCCGGCGGTTGGCCATGGGCACGGGCTCCGGAGCCGACAGGACGAGCGTCTCCTCTCCGCTCCCGGGGATGGAGCGCTCCAGCCGGCCGGCCGTCACCAGAAATTCCTTGGGGAACGGCACCATCCAGCGCCGTCCGTAGCGGTCGAACGCGAGCAGGATGGGCGGGGCCAGCAGGGCGACGCTGACCAGTGCCCCCGACATCCAGGTCCAGATCCACGTCCCCGCCGTATCGCCGGAGGGCAGCAGATCCCGCCGCAGCAGTGTCAGCAGGGCGCCGGCCGCACCACCCGCGAAGGCCGCGCCGAGCGTCGCCAGGAAGGATCGGAGGTTGGGGATGCCCCGCCCGAGCTTCGGAATCCAGCGGAAGACCGCCCAGCCCGCGAGGCCGGTCAGGGAAAACGCCAGGGCGAAGATCAGGGAGCCGAGGAGATTGCGGGAGAGGATGAAGACCGCCGCGAGCTGGCCCGCGGCGGCTCCGGCGATTCCCTCCCCGCCGAAGAGGAGGCCGGACGTCAGCGAGACGGCGGGCGTCAGGGGGAACAGCAGGCCGCCGCTCCACCCCGTGATCAGCTCGCCGAGGAGGCCGGCGGCCAGCGAGAAGGCGAGACGAGCACCCCGCCCCCGCCCGAGCCATTTCGCGAGATGGCCCGTGCGGTGGTAGGCGAAAGCCGCTCCAGAGCTCGGAGCGGCTCGCGATGGGTGCTCGACCACGCTCATTCCGGGTGGTTGATGACCTCCCGTCCCTCTAGGGGGACGTCCCCTTCGCGGGAGAGTTTACTACCAGATCGCTCTCGTGCTTCTCGATCGCCTCCGGCAAAACCTCCACAGCCGGCTCCCACCAGTCGGCGCCCTCCTCGAAGGCGTCGCCCTCGTGGGTGCATGGCGAGGCGATGTGGTCGCGGCCGTACATGGCCTTGCCCCGGTGGAGCTTCCGGTGCAGCGGATAAATGCTCGAGCAGACCTTGCAGAAGCGGCCGACGGTCCGGCCCTGCCGCTCCTCCGGAAGCTGGCTCTGCGGGGCCGCGTGAGGGAATCGGTACATGGCGCCTCCGAATCTCTGTCTCTACTGCGCCGCCAGCAGCTCGGTCCGCGAGAAGAAGAAGGACAGCTCGATCGCCGCGTGCTCCGGCGAGTCGCTGCCGTGGATGGCGTTGCGCTCGATCGACGTGCCGTACGCCTTGCGGATCGTCCCCTCCTCGGCCTTGGAGACGTCCGTCGCCCCCATCACCTGCCGCAGGTGGGCCACCGCGTTGTCCCGCTCCAGCGCGACCGGAATCACCGGCCCGCTCGTCATGAACTCCACCAGGCTGCCATAGAAAGGCCGCTCTTTGTGCACCTCGTAGAAGGCCTTCGCCTGCGTCTCCGTCAACCGCAGCATCCTCAAGCCGCGGATCGTGAAGCCCTCCTTCTGAAGGTGAGCAAGCATGTTGCCCGCGTTGCCCGCCTCCACACTGTCCGGCTTCAGGATCGCCAACGTCATCGCCATCGCGTCTCTCCCTTGAAAAGTAAGG
>CAXTNS010000821.1:0-2785 GCA_964245465.1 uncultured Thermoanaerobaculia bacterium | reverse complement strand
CTCCGGGGACTTCCTCGCCAACTACGCGCGGTCCCTGGGATCGATCTACCTCAGGATCGGCTGGCGGTCGCTCTGGATGGCGGTGCTGACGGCCGGGTTCTGCCTCGCCGTCAGCTTCCCCATCGCCTACTACCTCGCCATCCTGGCCCCTCGGCGGTGGAAGGGACTGCTGCTGGGGCTGGTCGTGGTGCCGTTCTGGACGAGCTTCCTGATCCGCACCTATGCGTGGATGTTCATCCTGCGGACGGAGGGGCTGGTCAACCTGGTGCTGACGGGCACGGGCCTCCTCGATCATCCCTTGCAGATCCTCTACACCCAGACGGCGGTGATGATCGGCCTGGTCTATGGCGAGCTGCCGTTCATGATCCTTCCCCTCTACGCCTCGCTCGAGAAGCTCGACCGGTCGCTGCTGGAGGCGGCTTCGGACCTGGGAGCGGGCCGCGCCGCGTCGTTCTGGCGGGTGACGGTGCCGCTCAGCATGCCCGGGATCGTGGCCGGGATCGTGCTCGTCTTCATCCCCAGCTTGGGCCAGTTCGTGGTCTCGGACCTCCTGGGCGGCGCCCGCAGCATGCTCCTCGGCAACCTGATCCAGAACCAGTTCGCCGTGGCCCGCAACAAGCCTTTCGGCTCGGCCCTGGCGTTCGAGCTGACGGCGGCCGTCCTGATCCTGCTGCTCGCCTACGCCTTCTACGCCAAGCGCCGGGGCGGGGAGGATCTGCTTTGAAGGGAGGATGGTACCGGCGCCTGCTCGCGGCCCACACGGCGCTCGTGTACGTCTTTCTCTACGCGCCCATCGTCATCCTCGTGGTCTTCTCCTTCAACACGGGCCGGCAGACGGCGTTCTGGGAGGGGTTCACGCTGGACTGGTACCGCCGGCTTCTGGACAACGCCCTGCTCTTCCGCTCCGTCCGCAACAGCCTGCTGGTGGCGGGGATCACGACCGTGGTGTCCGTCCTCCTGGGCACGCCCGCCGCCCTGGCCCTTGCCAAGTGGAGGGACTTCCGGGGAAAGCGTGCCACCCAGGCGCTGCTCTACCTGCCGGTGATCATCCCCGAGGTGGTGCTGGGCGCGGCGCTCCTCACCTTCTTCGGCGCCGTGGAGCTGCGCCTGTCGCTCTGGACGGTGGTGATCGCCCACGTGGTCTTCAGCGTCTCCTACGTGGCCATCGTCGTGCGGGCGCGCCTCGCGGGGCTCGATCCATCGCTGGAAGAGGCGGCCCGGGACCTGGGCGCCGGACCGTTCGAAACGTTTCGGCGGGTGACGCTGCCGCTCGCGGCGCCGGGCATCGTGGCGAGCGCCCTCCTCGTCTTCACCCTCTCGATCGACGATTACGTCGTGACGTCCTTCGTCGCCGGGGTGGGGGCCACGACGCTGCCGCTTCACATCTATTCGATGCTCAAGGTCGGCGTCACGCCCGAGATCAACGCGGTCTCGACGCTGCTCCTCGCGATTACGATCATCCTGATCGTCGCCGCCCACCGGCTGCTTTCTTCTGGAACGGGAGATCCGAGATGAAAAGGCTTTTTCTGATCCTCCTTGCCATCGCCTTACTCTCCTGCGGAGGTCCGAAGGAAACGGGAGAACCGGTGAAGACGGCGGCCGGGCAGGTGAACGTCTACATCTGGACGAACTACCTGCCGCAGGAAGTGATCGACGGGTTCGAGAAGAAGACCGGCATCGAGGTCAACGTGGACACCTATGATTCGAACGAGGCCATCCTCGAAAAGCTGCAGTCCGGCGTGGCCGACTACGACATCGTGGTGCCTTCCGACTACATGATGAAGATCCTCATCCCCGAGGGCCTCGTCCAGACGCTCGATCACGCCCGCCTGTCCAACTTCAAGAACCTCGAGCCGCGCTTCCTGAACCAGAAATACGATCCGGACAACCGCCACTCCATTCCCTATCTCTGGGGGACCACGGGAATCGGCTACGACAAGCAGAAGGTCAAGGAGCCGGTGGACAGTTGGCGCGCCCTGTTCGACGAGCGCTACGCCGGGCGCATCCTGATGCTGGACGACGCCCGGGAGGCCTTTGGAGCAGCCTTGAGGATCCTGGGAAAATCCATCAACGAGACCGATCCGGCGGTGCTGCGCCAGGCGGCCGACCTGCTCAAGAAGCAGAAGCGCCTCGTGCGCACCTACAACAGCTCGGACTTCGCGAACCTCCTGGCCGCGGGCGACGTGGACGTGGCCCAGGGCTTCAACGGCGAGATGGCCGAGGTGGTGGCGAACGCACCGGACCGGCTCGCCTACGTGATCCCCAAGGAGGGGGGCACGCTCTGGATCGACAACGCCGCCATCCCCAAGGGCGCCCGCAACCTGGACGCGGCCTACGCCTTCCTCGACTACGTCCTGGAGCCCGAAGTGGCCGCGAAGATCGTCAACGGCGTCCACTACGCCGGCGCCAATCAGGCCGCTTTCCCCCTCATCGACGCCAGGATCCGCCAGGATCCGTCGATTTACCCTCCCCAGGAGATTCTCGGCCGTTGCGAGCTGATCGAGGACCTGGGAGAGACGACGCAACGGATCGACGAGCTGTGGACCGAGGTGAAAGCTCAATGACTGGCTCAATAATCGGGCTCAGTCAGGGCGGTCTCCTGCACTCTACTCTTTGAAGGGATGAAGAGGTGTACACTCTGAGTCAATCCACAAGGAGAATGACCGTGAACGATCCATTGGGCAGCACCTTCCGTCGCAGTGCCTGCTGGCTCCTCGGCCTGAGTCTGTTCGTCCTCGCCGCGGGCAGTCTGGGCGCCGCCCCCCTCCCCCCGTCCGGCTTCGAC
>CAXTNS010000820.1:0-2792 GCA_964245465.1 uncultured Thermoanaerobaculia bacterium | reverse complement strand
ATGTACACCGGCAGCTTGCCGGAGCGGGTCCAGTTGGCGACGGGGTTCTCGGCCAGCAAGACCTCGACGCGCTGGCGCAGGACCTCGCGGTCCTGCTCCGCCTTGCGCTCCGCCTCCCGCCGCTCCTCGTCCTCGATCTGCTTGATGTAGCGGTCGCCCGTGGCCGCCAGGCTCACCCAGCCCACGGCGCCCAGGCCCCAGAGGATCAGCGGCAGGGGGTTCATGAGCACGGCCGAGGCCGCCAGGCTGACGGCGCCCGTGACCAGGTTGCCCTGGGACGTGACCGCCTTGGCGATGCTCTTCTTGAGCAGGACCTTCTTGTCGATAGGCATCGGGCTACAGGCTCGGGAACCGGGCGCGGATCTCGCGCATCATCAGCATGAACTCGGGCGTGGTGGCGATGCCGTCCCGCCAGGCCAGCCCGCGCTCAATCAGATTGTAGCTCTCCTGGATGCGCGCGCCAGGGATGACGTTGCCTTCCTTGTCCCGGTCGCGTCCCATGAGCCAGATCGTGTCCGCCACCTCCAGGGCCGCGCCGATGTCGTGCGTGACCACGATGATGGTGTTCAGCTCGTGCATGCAGGCCACCTCGTTGAGCAACTCGCTCACGCGGTCGATGGCCATGGGGTCGAGCCCCGAGAACGGCTCGTCGAGGAGCAGCAGGTTCTCGCTGCACATGAACTGCTGGGCGATGGCCACGCGTTGGCGCTGGCCGCCGGAGAGCTGGGGCGGGTAGTGCTTCCCCTTGTCCTCCATGCCGAATCGCTCGAGGAAGCTGGTGGCCTTCTCCCGCGCCTGGTCTCCGGAGAGCCCGGCCTGCTTGCCGGCCACCATGAGATTGCCCAGGACCGTGCGGTGGGCGAAGAGCGGATAGTTCTGGGCCACGACCCCCACCCTCCCCCGCTCGACGGGCCTCTGCTCCTCACCGATCAGGACCTTGCCCGTGTCCGGCGCGTCGAGGCCGGCCAGGACCCGGAACAGGGTCGTCTTGCCCACTCCCGAGGGGCCGAGGAGCCCCACCACCTGGCCGGCGACCGTGTCGGGCCGCACGATGTCGCGGATCTCCAGGTTGACGTCCCGCAGGATGGGCACGCCGCTCTTGGCCACGCTGACGTTCTCCGCCTTGAGGAGGGTTCCCTTTTGCTCGTACGCGAAAGAGGCCATGGCGTCCTTACCTCTTCTCCAGCGTGAGGTCGGCGTAGGGCAGCATCAGCCGCCGGAGCACGCCGATGGCGTAGTCCTGGAACAGGCCCATGAGCAGGATGGTGATCTGGATGGCGAACACCTCCGCGATGTGGAAGTGCTTGTTCTGATTGAGCAGCATGGCGCCCACGCCACCCTCGGACCGGGAGATGCCCTCCACCATGGTGAGCATCATCCAGCCGATGGCCGCGTTCTGGCGCAGCACCTCGAACGCCCGGTCCGCCGTGCCCAGGATGACGACCTCCCAGACCACCTTCCACTCGTTCATCCGCAGCGTGCGGGCGTGGTCGAACTTCTCCCGGGGGATCGACAGCACCTCCGCCGCCATGGAGGTGACGAAGAACACCGTCATGCCGAAGACGAGCAGCGAGATCTTGAGCGGCCGGCCGCCGCCCACCATGAGCGTGAAGACGAACGTGAGGCCGATCAATCCCAGGAACCGCCCCTTGGACACGGCCAGGGCGATGGGCCGGAAGGCCGGCACCACGGTCAGGTACGAGAGGGCGAGCGAGATCAGAACCGTCAGCCCCAGCGCCTCCAGGTTCATGCTGAAGCTGGTCCACAGCTCCCGTCCGAGCCCCTGATTAAACCAGAGGTCCCGGGACGCCCGCACCACTTCCATGGGCTGCGGCAACACCTTGAACGGCGAGTTGAGCCAGATCAGGAGGACGATCGCCACCTGGGCCGCCATGATGATCCGCAGGGTGTTCCTGGAGATCGCCCGGTTGGGCGCGAAAGCCGCGAGAACGTTGTTCAACCTCAATAACCTCCTCAATAAGCACCTCAGAGGACGTGGATTCTACAACTCACCGAAGCCGGCGGCCCGGGCGGCCTCGGGATTCACGGCATGGCCGATCTCCGCCCGGATGAACGGCTTGATCCCCTCCCGGCCCGTCAGGCTCAGCCAGAGTGCGCCCCGTTCGGGCTCCACCCGGAGCGTGAAGCCGAAGAAGGGACAGCAGAGCCGCTCCTTGGCGATGACGTCCGCGGCCTTCCTCAGCCAGGTGGCCTCGCTCTCCAGGCGGAACGAATACCCGTCGGAGATCTCTCGGATCTCCCGCACGGCACCGAAGACCTCTTCAATGGCGGCGAGGTGCGCTCCTCGCTCCGCCAGCGGGATCGCGCTCATGTCACAGGCAAAAGGGGATTCCATGGGGAGGAGAGTCTAGCAGGGGACTCTGTCAAGGCAGGATGGACGGCGCGGGACGGCTTTGTGAAGCGCGGTATCGGTTTTGACGGTGCCTTGGCTTCACTCGACCTCGCGACGGTTTACGCCAAGCAGGGGAGGATAGGCGAGCTGAAGCGGCTGGCGGTGGAGATGGTGCCGGTCTTCGAATCGAGGACGTGCACCAGGAGGCGCTCGCGGCCCTTCTGCTGTTCCGCCAGGCGGCAGAGGTGGCGGAGGTCACCCTGGGTCTCCTGGAACGGATCTCGGACTACCTCCAGCGCGCCCGGCGCAACCCGGAGTTGCGCTTCAAAGCCGAGTCGTAGCTCCGCCCCCCGGACCGAAATGATTCCAGGTCGATCTACACTCCGGGATGAGACCATTGCGGCCCGGGTTCCCCGGCCGGCGAAGTCTCGGACGGGAG
>CAXTNS010000819.1:0-2794 GCA_964245465.1 uncultured Thermoanaerobaculia bacterium | reverse complement strand
GGGAGACACCCAGGTGGCCGGGCTTTCCGAACCGTCGGAGGACATGGGAGAGACTGACGAGACCGCCGAGGTGCAGCAGGCAGATGATCGCCGCGAGAAGCCTCACCGCATCCGGCGCTGGTTGCGGAAGGTGTTCGGTGGCGGGGAGGACAAGGACCGGGAGGGGGTGGAAGAGAATGGAGGACGGCCGCCGGGCTAAGCCTTCTTTTTGTTCTTCTCCTTGTAGGGAAGCCGATGGTGCTTCAAGTCCGGCACCCTGTCGAATTCAGGGTCCTTGTGCACCAGCTCGGCGTCGAGAATCAAAGCCAGGGCAGCATTCCAGGCGTCGGCGACGGACAACGAGGCTCGCGATTTAACCCCGGCGGCCCGGCTTCCCCATTCTGGAAACGACTCCATCCGGTCCAGAGGCCAGGACCGCAGCATCCTCAACGCCTCGTCGGCGGCCGCTGCCGGGAAGTTCCTCCGGGTCAAGTACTCGAACTCCATGAGACTCATGAACGGCAGGTAAATCCGCGGTCTCTCCTCCCTGGAGCCTTCGACGATCTCCAGCACTTCCAGAGCACCGTCCTCCTGCTCAAACACCGCCATCAGGGCGGAAGTATCCAAGACGTAAGGCGGCATTGACCGTTATCTCTCCCGATAGGGAAGTCCGAGCCGGTGCTCCATCTCTTCGTCCTTTTCGAGATCCCGCCGTCTTTCAATCAGCAACTCGTCCGTCATGGACACGCGGTCTTCCGCTGGGATTATTTTCTTGAAAAATCCAAGGGACGCTCTGACAGGGTTGACTGGGACTGGGTAAACGACGGTATAACCGTCCTTCACTTCCCACTCCAGCTTGCTGTTGGGCTCGATCTTGAGCGCCTCTCGCACTTCATAGGGGATCACGGTCTGCCAACGGACGGATACGCTCGACTTCATAGAGCCTCCACAAGATCAACTTCCAATCCCAAGACATTGTACCTTCCCGTCTTGGGATTCTCTAACCAGCAAGAGGGAATGTACGGGAATCCCCTGCGTTATGATGTCCGGCTCCGTACCCACGGGTGCGCTGCCGGAATCCACTGATGTCCAAGAAGAATCCTTCCATCCAGGTCGAGCGGGCTCGCACCCACAACCTGAAAGGGATCGACTGCCGGGTGCCGCATCAGGCGGTGACGGTGGTGACGGGCCCTTCTGGCGCGGGCAAGTCCTCGCTCGCTTTTGACACCATCTTCGCCGAAGGGCAGCGCCGCTTCGTCGAGTCCATGTCCACCTATGCCCGGCAGTTCCTCGACCAGATGGAACGGCCGCCGGTGGACGCCATCCACAACGTGCTGCCGGCCGTGGCCCTGGAGGCCAAGAACGCCGTGCGCAACGCCCGCTCCACGGTGGGTACCATCACCGAGACGCTGGACGTGATGCGCCTCCTCTTCACCCATCTGGGAGAGATCGGCTGCCCCCACGGCCATGGCCCCGCCCGCAGCTACTCCCCGGAGGACGCGGCGGCGGAGCTGGTTTCGGGCGGCGCGGGCGACAGCTTCCTGATCGTCGTCCGCCTGCCGCGGCCCAAGAAGGGGGCGGATGCGGCCCTCGGGGAGCTGATCCGCCAGGGATTCCAGCGCCGTCTCGAAAAGGACGAGGTGGTGCGCATGGAGCCTGGCACCCCCAGCGGAAAGTGGTCCGCGAAGCTCGATCCTCTCCCCCTCGTCCTGGGCCGGTTCTCAGCCAGGCCGGAATCGGAGACCCGCGTCCTCGACACCTTGGAGCAGGGCTACCGGATGAACGGCGGCCGGGTGGAGGCCAGAGGAACACCTTCGGGGGGCGTGCGCCTGTACAGCCGGGAGCTGTCGTGCGCAGTCTGCGGCGAGTCTGTGCGCCGGCCCACGCCCGCCCTGTTCTCGTTCAACTCGCCGCTCGGCGCGTGCCCGACCTGCCAGGGGTTCGGACGGGTGATCGGCGTGGACCGCGCGCGGGTCGTCCCCGATCCCCGGCGCACGCTCTCGGAGCGGCCCATCGCGCCCTGGAACACCCCGGCCTACGAGGAGCTGTACGACCAGCTCCTGGCGGCCTGCAAGAAGAAGAAGATCCCCACCAACGTGGCGTGGGCTGATCTCCCCGAGCAGGACCGGGAATGGATCTGGAGCGGCAACGGGAATCATTGCAGCCTGGACGAGTTCTTCGACTGGCTCGAAGGACGGACCTACAAGGTCCACGTCCGTGTGCTGCTCGCCCGGTACCGCGCCTACAACCCCTGCCCGGACTGCGACGGCACCCGTCTCCAGCCGGAGGCCCTGGCCGTCACGCTGGAGGGAAGGACGCTGCCGGACCTCGCCGCCCTGAGCGTCGAGCAGCTCCGCGCCTGGCTGCGCGAGCGCCGGTGGACGCCCCGGCAGCGGGAGGTCGCGGGTCATCTGATCGACGAGCTGACCGAGCGCGTCGAGGTGCTCCACCGCGTGGGGCTCGACTACCTGACCCTGGACCGCCAGGCCCGCACCCTCTCGGGCGGCGAGACGCAGCGCATCCACCTCGCCGCCGCCCTGGGCTCGGGGCTCACCAGCACCCTTTACGTGCTGGACGAGCCCACGATCGGCCTCCATCCTCAGGACAGCGAGCGCCTGCTCTCCTTGCTGCGCGACCTCGCGAAGCGGGGCAACACCGTGCTGGTGGTGGAGCACGACCGGACCCTGATCCGCGGCGCCGACCACGTGATCGACCTGGGGCCGGCCGCGGGCGAGCGGGGCGGCCGGGTGGTGGTGGAGGGGACGATCGACGAGATCCTGGCCGACACGGAGCGCGCGGCCGCCCTGGCAGACGG
>CAXTNS010000818.1:0-2813 GCA_964245465.1 uncultured Thermoanaerobaculia bacterium | reverse complement strand
GCCCGAAGGACCGCCCCGCGGGACGTACTTCTCCCGGCGGAAGGCCACGCAGCCGTTCCCGCCACGCCCGGCACGGCCGTGAATGGCGGCTTCGTCGAGGAAGCTCAAGGTTCTGAAAGGAGGTGCGCAAGAGCCGGGCGGATCGGCCCGGCTCCCGGCCTACTCGGCGGCGGCGCCGCCAGGATTTTCAGTCTCGGTGGGGGGCAGGATGTGGACGTACGTCCCGCGCCGCCCGCGGTTCTGGAACTTCACGACGCCGCCGAGCTTCGCGAAGAGGGTGTCGTCCTTGCCGCGGCCGACGTTCAGGCCGGGGAAGAACTTGGTGCCGCGCTGCCGCACGATGATCGAGCCGCCGGTCATCTGCTGGCCGCCGAAGGCCTTGACGCCCAAGTGCTGCGGGTTGGAGTCGCGGCCGTTGCGGCTGGAGCCCTGTCCTTTTTTATGTGCCATGAGCTGGATACCTCTTGAGCGCCGGTCCCTAGCGGGAGGACGGCAACTGGATCTCGTCGATGCGAACCCGGTGCATGTGCTGCCGGTGGCCGGTCGTGCGCCGGTACGTCGAGCGCTTCTTCTTCTTGAACACGCGGATCTTGGGGCCCTTGACCTCGCCCACCAGGGAAGCGGTCACGGCGGCACCCTCGATCGCCTGGCCGAGCCGCGGTCCGTTGTCACCATCACCGGCGACCATCAGGACCTGGTCGAAACGGACGGACTCGCCCGGCTCGCCCAGAAGCTCGACGTCGATTACGTCGCCCGGAGCGACGCGGTATTGCTTGCCACCACTTTGAATCACTGCATACATAGGGAACTCTCCAGAGTCGTCGGAAGACGCGTGGACTGCGGACCCTACCACAGGAGGCCGGTCGGGTCAATCTCGGGTATCGTTCTTGCTGCCGGTATCCTACCGTCATGGCCCGCCTGTTCGTCCTCCTGACCGCCCTCTACCTGCGCCTCCTGGGAGCCCGCCGGGGGGAGCTCCGGAAGGGATCCATCTCCCTCGTCTATTACGAGATCGGCCCCCGGGACGGCGAGCCCTGGGTGCTGCTCCACGGGCTGGGATCGGTCGCGGCCGGCTGGGGACCCGTGATGCGGGCGCTACGCCGGAATTGCCGGATGGTCGTCCCCGAGCTGTCCGCCCTGGGGGGTACCCGGTGCCCGGGCGAGGGCCTCGGGATCAACCCGGCGGTCGAGGTCCTCACCGATCTCATGAGAGAAAAATTCGACGGCCGGCCCGTCACCGTGGCCGGGCTCTCCCTCGGCGGCTGGATCGCGGTCCGGCTGGCGCTCGCCCATCCTGAGCAGGTCTCCCGCCTGGTGCTGATCGACGCCGGCGGCTACCGGGAGCAGGACTGGGAGACGATCCAGTCGCTGGTGACGGTCAAGGACCTGGACGGCATCGACCGCCTCTACCCCGCGCTCTTCACCCGCGTACCCTGGCTGATGCGGGTCTCCCGCTCCGGCTTCCTCAAGGCCTACACCTCGCCCTCCGTGAAGAACGTCCTGGCGGGGCTCACCGAGGCCGACACCTTCGACGACGCCGACCTCGCCCGCCTGCGGATGCCGGTGGAGCTGATCTGGGGGGAGCGCGACGGCCTGTTCACCCTGGAGACCGCCCGGACCATGGCGGCCGTCCTGCCCGACGCCCGGTTCCAGGTGCTGCCCGGCCGCGGCCACGCCCTCCACCTGGAGTGCCCGGACGATCTGGTGGCGGCGCTCCAGCGACTGCGCCGGGCCGCCGCGCCGGCGGCAGGGAGTAGAATCCCCTCCGCATTTCTGCGATAGCTGCGATAGGAGAGGAGAGTCCTTCATGGCCAGCCCAGAGTACCTCGTCTGTCTGGAGTGCGAGACCCCCTGCTACGTCTTCGAGTGGGAAGAAGGCCGGCTCACCGAGATCCTCTGCCAGTCCTGCGGCAACGACGATCCGGAGCAGTTCGCGCTCTCCGAGGACATTGAGGAGATGTCTTCTTGAGCATGAAACGCTAAAATCCTTCTCCCCTCTGCTCCCCAGAACCCCGCTTTGGCAGGTTTTTTCTTACTTCGGCTTGATACTTATCGGCCAACACTAAGATCTTGTTCATAGGGTATTTACATGATCTTAGCGTCTGTGTATCATAATGCCCGAATCGGGGAGAGCACCAGATCTGCTGAGACCCCGCTAAAACCAACTCAAGGAGGACATCATGCTCAATAACGTGACCCGCTGGAATCCCGCCGCCGCTGCCTATCTGACCCGCGAGCCCTTCTCTCGCCTGTTCGACACCTTCTTCAACGACATGCAGGGCGAGGAGGTCTCCAACCGCTCTTGGGTCCCCCCGGTAGACATCCAGGAGACCGCCGACGGCTACAAGCTCCAGGCGGAGCTGCCGGGCCTGACCAAGGACGACATCAACATCACGCTGGAGAACAACGTCCTGCGCCTCGCGGGCGAGCGGAAGCTCGAGAAGGACGCCAAGAAGGACAACTACCACCGCATTGAGCGGACCTACGGCACCTTCACCCGCGCCTTCGCCCTGCCGCAGCAGGTCAACCCCGAGGGCGTGCAGGCGGCCTTCGAGAACGGCATCCTGACGATCATTGTCCCCAAGGCGGAGCAGGCGAAGCCCCGCAAGATCCAGATCAGCTAAGACGTTACCGGGAGATCGCGGTTGTAGGGGCGGCCCCCACGTGGCCGCCCTTTTCCTTTTCCGCCTGTTCGGACGGCGGCAGGGCGGGCAGCTCCACGGTGACGGCCGTGCCTGTCCCTTGGGTGCTGCGCACGCCGATCCGCCCGCCATGGGCGCGGGCGATCTCGGCTACGATGGCCAGGCCTAGGC
>CAXTNS010000817.1:2226-2813 GCA_964245465.1 uncultured Thermoanaerobaculia bacterium | reverse complement strand
CCGAGGGCCCGGGCCACTCCGTGCTCGGGCAGGCCTACCTGGCCCTCCGCCAATATGAGGCCGCCCGCCTTCACCTGGAGAAAGCCTGGAAGGCCGGCGAGCGCCGTCCCGAGCTGGCGGCCGCCCTGGGGCAGACTCTGGGCGTCTTCTACGAGCGTTCGCGGTCCGACGCGAGCCTCCAGGGCTCCGCCGCCGAGGCCAGCCGGGAGGAGGCCGACCGCGCCTACCGCCGGCCCGCTCTGGCCTACCTGCGGGAAGCCGCCGCCGACCCCGCGAGCTCTCCTTATCTCGCGGCCCTCATCGCCTACTACGAGAAGCGCTACCCCGAGGCCTTGGCCGAAGCCCGCCGGGCCTATCTCCAGACTCCCTGGCTCCACGAGGCGGGCCAGATCGAAGCCTCCGTCTTCATCGCCCAGGGCTCGGACGCCGCCAACGCCGGCCGCTACGAGGAAGCCTTGGGCCTGTTCGACCAGGCCGGCGAGATTTATGGACGGCTCCTGGCGGCCACGCCCAGCCATCCGGGCCTGTACGCGGCGGACTGCGACCGCTCGGCCCCGCACGCGCTCGAGTACGGGCTGCGGATCACG
>CAXTNS010000817.1:0-2216 GCA_964245465.1 uncultured Thermoanaerobaculia bacterium | reverse complement strand
GGCCAAAGAGGACGTGCCGGAAGCCCAGGTGACCACGGCGCTCGCGGCCTGCGATCGGGCCTTGGAGGTCGACCCCGAGCTCGCCGACGCCATGTCGCTGGAAGCCTCGATCTTCTGGCGCCTGGGAGACCAGAAGGCGAAGCGCGGCAGTGATCCCAGTGCTGACCTCACATCGGGAATCCGCCTGGCGAACCGGGCGATCGCCCTGGATCCACGGAACGCTCGCGGTTACGAGTACCTGGTGGCCTCCCACCGCCTGCTGGCTCAATGGAAGCTGGGCCGGGGAATCGACGCGGGGGCGGACATCCAGCGCAGCATCCAGGCTGCTCGCAAGGCGGTGGAGATCCAGCCGGAGCTGGCGTCCGCCCACGCCGTCCTCGGCACCGCCTACTACGTTCTCGTCCTGGACCAGCAACGCCGAGGCGCCGACCCTCTGAGGACGCTGGACCGGGCGACGGCGAGCTACCAGAAGGCCTTCGACCTCAATCCCCGGTTCCTGCCGGCCTCGATCGGCCTCGGCAACAGTTGGAAGGCCCGGTCCGAGGTCCAGGTCGCCCGCGGCCTGGACCCCAGCGTCTCCGTGGGCAGGGCCGTGGCCGCCCTGGAACGGGCGGCGCACCTCAATCCCAACTCGGCACCGATCCACAACAACCTGGGCAACGTCCACCTGACGCTCGGCGAGTACCTGCTCGGCCGGGGCAGCGACCCACGCGAAGCCTTCACCCGCGCCGCCCGGAGCTACGAGCGCGCCATCGCCTTGAAGCCCGACTACTCCCTGGCCCGCTACAACCTGGGCTACACCTGGCGCAGCCTGGCCGAGGCCCTCCTGGAGCAGAGGCAGGATCCGGGGCCGGCGCTCAAGGCCGCCGCCAAGGCCTTGGACGAGGCCCTGAGCCTGAACCCCACCGACGCCGACATCTTCCTCGAAAGGGGACGGGCCGGCGTCATCGCCGCCCGCTGGAGTCTCGGCCGCGGGCAGAACCCCGGGCCTGCTCTGCGCCAGGCCTCGGCCGAGCTCGCCCGCGCCGAATCGCTCAACCCCGAGCAGCCGGACGTCTTCTTCACCCAGGCCGAGGTGGCCCGGTACCGCGCCGAGGTCAACCGGGACGGCCACGCCCTGCGCGAAGGTCTCTCCCGCCTGGACAAGGCGCTCGCCATCAACGCCGGAGAGGCGCGTTATCTGGCTCTTCAAGGACTGTTGCGGTATCGGGCGGCCCAAGGGGAGACCGATCCCGCCCGCCGCCGCGAAAGGTTCCGGCAGGCCGCGGCCTCCCTTGAAAAGGCCTTGAAGGCCAATCCCCTGCTGGCGCGGGACTATGCCCCCGTGCTCAAGGAGGCCCGCCTGGAAGCGGGGCTTACAGGGCCGCGGCCTCTGAGTCTGTGAGGTCCCCGGCCGCCTTGAGCCGCTCGATCAGCGCCCGCCGCTGCCGCCGTCCCGCCAGCCGGAAGCGCAGCACGAAGGCCATGAAGAGAAGAAGGACGCCGAGGCTCGCGAAGGCGACCGGATCCTCGTAGGGCTTCCCCTGCACCAGGGAGACGACGTTGGCATTGGCCGCGACCAGCACGCCCAGAACCGCGGCGAAGGAGAACATCCGGATGGCCTGCCGGGTGTCCAGCCGTTCCAACTCGTTCAGATCCAGGGCATCCCGCAGGCGCCAAGCGTGCGCGTGGAGAAGCGCCAGGATGGCGAACAGAGCCGCGAAACCCAGGCCGTAGATCGTCATCATCGGCGCGGCGTGCTCCGGCCGGATGGCCGGCTCCAGCGTGCCGTCCGGCAGGCGCACCAGCCGGTTGCCGAGCAGGCGCTCGACCATCGTGCCGAGGAGGAATTTGAGGGGGAAGACGAAGAACAGGACCACGAAGAGGAGCGCCCCGTTGAGCGCGGCCGTCGTCCGGTCCTCCAGGCCGTAGCGGCGGAAAAAGACGAACTGCCGGTACCAGATGACGTAGAGGACGGCGAACGTCATGGCGAAGGGGATGAACCCCCGCATGGTCTCCAGCAGCTCCTCCGAGGTCCGGGGCACCTCCAGGGCCACGATCAGCAGGGTGACGGCGAAGCCGAAGACGGCGTCGCTCAGCCCTTCCATGCGCACGATCTCGCGGCTCCTCCAGCGGAACTCATGGGGCTTGTGGGCGTGCTTCGCAGTCATCTCGGCCATCTTTTCACGGAGCATGAGAGTCTCCTCCGCGGGTCAGGATACCGATCTTCTCCAGGG
>CAXTNS010000816.1:0-2819 GCA_964245465.1 uncultured Thermoanaerobaculia bacterium | reverse complement strand
CTCTGGGCCGGATCGACTCGCGTGACCCGGCGCGCGGTGGTGTAACTGGCCGCGAAAGCCACGGCAGCGAGAGCGCCGCCGATCTGGGCGAAGGTCGCCGGATCGGTGGGGCTGATGCCATAGAGGAGGCTCGCGACCAAGCGGCCGCCGGCCGTGGCCGCGGCAAGGCCGACGAGCAGACCCAGGGTGACGGCCACCATGGCACGTCTCACGAGCAGGCGCACCACTGCTCCCGGCAGGGCGCCGAGCGCCATCCGGACCCCCACCTCCTGGCGGCGCTGGTGGACCGAGTAGGACAGGACGGAGTAGATGCCGGTGACCGCGAGCACCAGGGCGAGCAACCCGAACAGGGTCAGCAGCGTGGCGCCCAGCCGCTGGGCCCACAGAGAGGTGATCAAGGTGTCCCGCATCGTGTGGGCGTCGTAGGGAACGAGGTCCGGGTCCAGCGACCGCAGCGCGCGGCGTACCGGCTCGAGGAGAGCTTCGGGGGTGCCGTCGGCGCGCAGGTGGAGGATGACCTCGGGCCTGGGCCACTGGGCCAGAGGCACGTAGAAGAAGGGCCGGGGAAGCTCGCTCAGGGAGACATACTTCGAATCCGCGACCACGCCGACCACTTCGAGCTCCCGGTCTTCCGCCTGGAAGCGCTGGCCGACGGGATTCCGGCCGGGCCACAGGCGGGCGGCCATGGTCTCGTTGACGACGGCGACGGGCCGCGTCTGCTCCCCGTCTCCCTCGCTCAGCCCGCGACCACGGAGCACGGGGATACCGAGAGTCGCGAAGTAGGAAGGCGTGACGACGTTGGTGAGGATCAGCAGTCCGTCCTGAGGGTGAGCCGGGTCCCCATCCTTCAGACGCACGTTCCAGTGGATCTGAGCCCCCGTGGACAAAGGCTCCAGGGTGGCCAGCGCCACCTCTTCGATCCCTGGAAGCTCCCGAAGCCTTTCGAGGACGCGCTGGTGGCTGCCCGGCGTCCCGGTTTCGGAAAGGCTATAGGTCATGACCAGGAGGTTGTCGGTATCGAAACCGAGAGAGACTCTCTCCGTACGGTCAAGGCTCTTCAGGAAGAGACCCGCTCCGGTGAGCGACAGGAAGCAGAGGGCGACCTGCGCGACGATCAGGAGGTCCCGCATCGAGAGCTTCCGCGGCACCAGACCGGCCGTGGGCGCCGTCTCCTGGAGCGCGGTGACGAGGTCCGGGCGGGTCGACCGCAACGCGGGCGCGACTCCGAACAGCAGGGCGGCGGCCACTGACAGGGTGATGGTGAAGAACATCACCCGGCCGTCCACCCCGAAATCCAACGCGTCGGCGGTGAAGACCTCGGGAGGGCGGAAACGCCAGAGCAAGTCCGGGCCCCGCAGGCCCAGCAGCAGGCCGAGCATACTGCCCCCCAGCGACAGCAGCAGACTCTGCACCACCAGTTGGCGGATCAGTTGACCGCGGCGGGCGCCGAGCGACAGGCGGATCGCGATCTCCTTGCGCTGCTCGAGACTCCGCGACAGCAGAAGGCTGGCGACGTTGCCGCAGGCGATGAGTAGCAAAAGGCCCACGACGACCAGCGACAGCGCGCCGGCACGCAAAAAGACCGGCCGGCGCCACGGCTCGATCGACGATTGAGGGAGCGGCACGAGCAGCAGGCCCTCGCCCTGGTTGACGTCGGGGTGCTCCCGCTCGAGGCGCAGCGCCAGCGTCTTCATCTCCGCTTCGGCCTGCCCGGGCGAGACGCCGGGCCGCAAGCGGCCGACCATCTCGAACATCTGGGCTCCCCGGGCATCAAGGTACTGGCCATAGGGTGAGATCTGGCGATACAGGCCCATCGGTACCCAGAGATCGGAGCTGGTGAACGTCTTGGTGCCCTTGAAACCCCGCGGCGCCACGCCCACGACCGTGAAGGCCTGGCGGCCGAGGTGAACGGTCCTGCCGAGGACCTGGAGGTCGCCGCCGAGCTCCTTCTGCCAGAAACTGTGCGACAGGACGGCGACCGGGGAGCCGCCGGCCGTTTCGCCGTCCTGGCGGGAAAAGACACGCCCCAGGGCTGCCTGGACCCTCATGACCTCGAAGAAGTTCTCGGTCACGACCTGGGCATAGACCTTCCTGGTCTTGTCTCCCTGCAGCAGGGTCGGGCGTAGCCACTGGTAGGCCGCAAGCCCGGAAAAGGAGCGGGTCTGACGCGCCAGATCCTCGTAATTCGGGTAGGAAACTGGAAGGTAGAGCTGGGAATTGGCCGGGCTGGTGACGAACACCGAAAAGACCGCGGCCGGCGCCGTTACCCCCAGCGGCCGCAGGAAAGCGGCGTTGACGATCCTGAAGATGGTGCAGTTGGCGCCGATCCCCAGGGTCAAGGACAGCAGCGCCGCGATGGTGAGGCCCGGCCGCCTCAGAAGAACCCGAAAGGCGAGGGTGACGTCCCTGGCGATACTACCGGTGGCCATCCCCCGCCCTCTGCGGTGTTCATGGGCTCGTCGACACGGGCTCAGCAGGTGACCCGGGAGAAGACGAAAGCCTGCGCAGTCTCCACGTCGCCGCAGTCGAGGCCCCACTCGACCTGGAGCTGGCGGGTGTCGCTGAAGTTGAACTTCACGTAGGTCATGTGGCTGTCGGTCGGGGAGAAGGCCCGGTTGGTCACCTCGTAGAACCTCAAGGTGAGGACGTTCTCGTCGGCCTTGGCAGTGGCGGGCTCGGACTTCATCCGGACCTGGTTGCCCAAGGAGCAGAAGTGCTCGGCGAGCGTGGTTTCGCCGTCCATGTGATAGACGGTCATCACCGGCTCCTGATTGGACACGCTCATCTTTTCGACCAACGTCGATCCGCCGCTGCCGAGC
>CAXTNS010000815.1:0-2824 GCA_964245465.1 uncultured Thermoanaerobaculia bacterium | reverse complement strand
GATCGCGAGCAGGAGCGGCGCCTCGGCGCTCGCCAGGGCATGGACGTCGGAGTAGACGGCCTGCGCTTCCAGCCCCAGCAGAGGGTAGATGCGCGACAGGAGCTTCAGCTCCTCGGCGCCGACGTGCCCGTCCGCGCCCGCCACCGTGACCAGGAACTGTCCGATCTCCCGGCGCTGCGGCTCGCCCAGAGGCTCGATCTTCTTCTTGAGCCCCGTCAGCCCGGGGGGTGAAGCCACCAGCCAGCGCAGGTGGGCCTTGAGCCGCGCGCGCTCCACCGGAGTGAGGTGGAGGGCGCTTTCGAGATGGGCGAGCAGGTGGCGCTCCTCGGTCTCGCTGACCGCTCCGTCCGCGGCCGACACCGTGACGGCCAGATGGAGCAGCACGGCCGCGGCGTGATAGGCGGCCCCCGGGTCCGGGCTCCCCTCCGGAGCCAGCCGGAACAGCACTGCCGACCCGTTCCCAGGGGGAGGGCCGCCGAAACGGACGTCCGGCTCCAGCCCGTACCCGCGCTGGCCCAGGAATCCGGCCAGCATCTCGGCGTCGCGCCGCGAGAATTTCCCCTCGACCTGGCAGGGCCACCGCTCCACGAGATCCGTGCCGTTCACCAGGGCGGAGTCGCCGCCGGCGAGCACGCCGTCGATCCAGTCGACGAACAGCCGGGCCTCGTCGCTCTCTCGTCTCCGCGCCAATTCGGGCGGCAGCAGGGCCACCGCGGCCAGGCTGCGGCTCTCTCCAGTGCGTCCCAGCCAACGGCTGTAAACGTCGAGATCCTGCTGGGTACGGTCCACGATCTCCTGCAGCTTGCGAACGGGTCCCGCAAGCCCCGTAACGTCCGGAAGGCTCTTCAACGTCAGGGAGATGGAGTCGAAAAAGGACGGGCTGGCGGGACGGTACTCGGCCGAGATCCGGGTCTTGTTCGGCTGCACCTTGAGTCCGCCGTCGAACGCTTCCGCGTAGCGGATCTTGAACAGCTCCTCGAACTCGTCCGCACAACGCTGGGCCGGCGTGCGCAGGCGGATCTCCGGGGAGCAGATTGCCCACGTATGAGCCCACTCCGGCGGGATCGGCTTCTCCTGCGCCGCGAACGCGCCGAGGGCGATCTTCACCGAGAGAGGAATCTCCCAGCCTTCCCGGCTCCGCGGCGGCTGGAGCGTCGACGGATCGATGGGGCGGTGGACGAGGCGGGCAATGGAGAGAAAGGATTTCGCGTAGCCTCGGAACGAGTTGTTGCCGCCATAGATCTGGAGGAGACGCTCGACCTCGGCGAGCAATCCGTCGATCTCACCCTTGGCCTGGTCGGAAGCCTGGGCGTCCACCAGGACCCGCCGCTCGATCCCATAAAAGAAGAGGAACACGTATCCGATGTAGGCCGCCGGGTCCCTGCGCCCCTGCGCGAGCCAGTGGAGGTACGCCGCCCGGCTCGCCGGATCGATGCTGGAGTATGAAGGCCAGTAGCCCATGAGCTGCCCACTGTGGTCGGAACGGGTCGAGCTCACCTTCCGGTGAGGATCGAGAAGGGCCGGCTCGATGTCCCCACGATAGCCGCTGACCGGCCGGAGCCCGGTCCCGAAATACACCATGCCGGGGATCTCGCGTCCGGCGATCGAAACCGTCTCACCCGCGGGCACCCAGAAGCGATCGCCTTCGCATTTAGAGGAAGAACGTGGCGCAGGCCGCACCGGCGGCGGGCTCGGCAGCCACTGGGAATCCAGAGCTGGCCGCGGAGGATCAGCCATAACGGGAAAATCCTCTCTGCGGTGCGTGCGACGGCCCACACTGACGATCACCACGACCACGACGACCAGAAGAAGCGCCAAAATCCATCCCATGACTCAATCTCAACCGTCGCACAGCCGCCGCCGGCCTCCAAGACACCTCCTGACACGAGAAGGGGTTAATTGATCCTACCTCAGGGCTCCAAAGCTGTCGAGCAAGGGCGCCGGCCTCCATCTCGCCGCCAACCGGACCCTCGGCCCGGGCACACCGGCAACAGCACCGAGCCCCACCTCCACTTCCAGCTCACGGACGGCCCGGACCCGCTCTACTCGCGTCCCGATCGTCTTCAAGGATCTCTTCGTGGAAGGGCTCGCCTACGAGGGGCGGCCCCTTCAGAGCGGGTGGGTGGTGACGGCGAAGCGAGCACCCGGAGCGCCGGCCAGCACCCGGGAACGGCCCTTTGCGGTACAGTATGGCTATGACCGCGGTGACGCTCGAAGAGATCCAGCGCGACCTCAAGGGGTACCTCGAACGGGTCCACGCCGGAGAGACCCTGATCGTCCTTCAGGCTGATCGACCTTTGGCAGAGATCAAGCCCGTCAGCTCCGAGACGCTTCGGCCACGGCCATTCGGGCTGTGCGCTGGCGAGTTCACGGTGCCGGAAAATTTCAATGATCCACTGCCGGAGGATGTCGTCTCCGCGTTCGAAGGCTCATGAAGCTGCTGCTCGACACCCACGTTTTCCTTTGGTTCATCAGTGGAGATCGGCGCCTCCCCGATAAGTGGCGAGAGGTGGTTCAAGACCCGGAAAACGAGGTTTATCTCAGCGTCGTTTCACTCTGGGAAGCCATCATCAAGCACAACCTGGGAAAACTCCCTTTGCCGGAGCCCCCGGATTCGTACCTTCCACGCCAACGGGAACGGCACCGGATCGTTGCTCTTCCTCTTGATGAAGCGAGCGTTGCCCGGCTTACCGCTCTGCCAACTCTTCACAAGGACCCTTTCGACCGGATGTTGATCTGCCAAGCGCTCCAGCATAGCTTGCTCCTCGCTTCATTGGATGGCGCGATTCTGGATTACGACATCCCACGAATTACGGCTTGATAC
>CAXTNS010000814.1:768-2825 GCA_964245465.1 uncultured Thermoanaerobaculia bacterium | reverse complement strand
CCAGCTCGGCGGCCGAGGGGATCATCCGCATGCCCTTGCCCCCGCCGCCGGCCGCGGCCTTGAGCATCACGGGGTAGCCGATGGCCTCGGCCGCGGCCTGGGCGGCTTCGAGGTCGGGCAACGGGTCCTTGCCGCCCGGCACCACGGGCACGCCGGCCGCGATCATCAGGCGGCGGCTCTCGACCTTGGAGCCCATGGCGTCGATGGCCTCGGGCGAGGGCCCTATGAAGATGACGCCGGCATCCCGGCACTGCCGGGCGAAGCTTGCGCGTTCGGAGAGGAAGCCGTAGCCGGGGTGGATGGCGTCGGCGCCGATCTCTTTGGCGAGCTGGACGATGGCTTCCCCCCTCAAATAGCTCTCGCGGGATGGCGCGGGGCCGATGGGGTAGGCCTCGTCGGCGAGCAGCACGGGCAGGCCCAGGCGGTCGGGCTCGGAGTAGATGACGGCGGAACGGATCCCCATCTCGCGCAGGCCGCGCAGGATGCGCACGGCGATCTCTCCGCGGTTGGCGATCAGGACTTTGCGGATGCGGCGTTTCTGGATCTCGGCCATGGCAGGGACCGGTATCTTAATCTACCAGACCTCTTCCGCGACCACCCCGGGCAGGGTAGTAACGAAGTCGGCTCCGAAGGCCTTGGAGGGGGTCCAGGCGCCGGGCTGGACCGTTCCCGCGAGCACCTTCTCGATACAGGCCACGGAGGACTCGGCCGTGAAGCGGTAGCCCTCGGGGGTCTGGATCCTGGAGGTCGCCACCCTTCCAGTAGGGTTCTTGACCTCGCCCCAGAGGTAGACCCGGGCCGTCTCCCGCTGCTCGGGCGTGGGGCCGGTGACCTTCTTCTCCACCCAGCGCTGGGCAAAGCGCTTGATGGGTTTCCAGCCCGCCAGGGGGAGGAAGGGGGCCAGCCGTTTCATGCGCCGGATCGCCTTGGGCGGGGTCCCGGAGTAGACGCGGATGTTGGGAATCCCTGTCGAATGGTAGGCCGTCGAGACATCCCCCCAGGGGATGGTCATGGCCCAGCGTTTCCCCACGCGTCCACCGAAATCGATCTCGCGGGCGTCCCAGGCCACGGGCACGGGTAAGATCCGGCCGTCCCTGCGCACGGCTCCGGAGTGGGGGAGGCTCTCGATCATGGTCTTCAGCGTCCCACGGCTGGTGCTCCCGCCCTCGGTGTAGAAGGCGAGGGTGAGGTCCGTGGCGTCCGGCAGGGCGGCGGCGAGGCGGGCGGCCAGGCAATCGGAGGGCACCACGTCGAAGCCCACGCCGGGGATCAGGACCACCCCGGCCTTACTGGCGGCCTCTCCCTGGGCCAGGACCTTTTCGAACACGGCGATCTCGCCCGTGATGTCCAGGTAGCTCGCGCCGGTCGCTAGGCAGGCCGCCACCATGGGACGGCTCGTGTGAACGAACGGGCCGGCGCAGTGGAGCACGGCCTTGACGCCGTAGAGCTCGGCGGCCGCCGCTTGGGGATCGTCGAGCGGGAAGGCGCGGCTCGCGAGGCCCAGCTCTCTGGCCAGCCGTCCCACGGACTCCGCGTTGCGTCCGGCGAGGATGGGGGAGAGCCCCTTGCGCACCGCCTCGCGCGCGATGAGCTCCCCCGTGTAGCCGTTGGCGCCGTAGATCATCCAGGTCATGCCCGCACCCCCTCTCTGCTACCGCACGGTATCATCGTCGAGGCGGACGGCGGGATCAGCTTCGCGCCCGTTTGAGCGCCTCCCTCGCCGCCGCCACCCGCCGCACCGCCTCCTCCGGCGTGGCGGCCAGCGCCGTCAGGTGACCCATCTTCCTTCCGGGCCGGGCCGTGGCCTTGCCGTAGAGGTGGAGCTTGACCTCGGGGAAGCGGGCGGCGGCGGCCCAATTGGGCTCGCCCTCCTCCCAGAGGTCGCCCAGGAGGTTCGCCATGGCGGCGGGGCGCAGCAGCTCGGTGGATCCCAGGGCGAGGCCGGTGATGGCCCGGAGCTGCTGCTCGAACTGGCTGGTGACGCAGGCGTCGAACGTCAGGTGGCCGGAGTTGTGGGGGCGGGGCGCCAGCTCGTTGACCAGCAGCCGGCCGTCCCG
>CAXTNS010000814.1:0-758 GCA_964245465.1 uncultured Thermoanaerobaculia bacterium | reverse complement strand
GTGAGGAACATCTCCACGCAGAGCACGCCCACGACCCCGAGGCCTTCCAGGATGCCGCGGGCGATCCCGACCGCGTCCTCTTCCAAGGAAGGCGGAACAGCGGCCGGCGCGATTGAGACGTCCAGGATGTGGCGGCTGTGCCGGTTCTCGATCACCCCGAAGTGGGAGAAGGAGCCGTCGAGCCCGCGGGCGGCCACCACCGAGACCTCGCGGTCGAAGTCCACGAACGCCTCCAGCACGCACTCCTGGCCCCCCACGGACTCCCAGGCCGTGGCAGCCTCTTCCGGCGCAGCGATTTTCACCTGCCCCTTGCCGTCGTAGCCCCAGCCGGCCGTCTTGAGCACCGCCGGGGTGCCCAGCCGGGCGAGGCCCTCTTCGAGGTCGGCCAGGGACCGCACGGTCGCGAAAGGGGCCACGGGGAAGCCGGCGCCGGAGAGGAACCCCTTCTCCCGCAAGCGGTTCTGCGTGGTGTGGAGAACGGAGCCCGCCGGCCGCACCGGCGCGTGCTCCGCGGCGGCCTCGGTGGCCGTGGCCGAGACGTTCTCGAACTCGAAGGTGACCACGTCCACGCCGCGGGCGAAGTCGCGCACGGCGTCCAGGTCGTCATAAGCGGCCTGGACCTCGCGGTCCGCTACCTGGCCGACCCCGACCCGATGCTGCGGGCTCACGCCGCCTGGGCCGCTCGCCGACTCGGTTGGCTCGATCTGCTCGACGCACTGGCCGGTGACACCGCGGTCGAGGTGCAGGAGGAGCTTGCC
>CAXTNS010000813.1:0-2834 GCA_964245465.1 uncultured Thermoanaerobaculia bacterium | reverse complement strand
AGCTCCAGGACCTGATAGCGCCCCAGGAAGACGTCGTCCAGGGCCCGGCGCTCGGCGATCCCCCGCCTCAGGGCCTCGAAGCCGCGGCGCAGGTCCTCGATCTCGTTGCGTCCCGCCGTTACCGGAGCCCCCGCCCCGGCCAGCTCGCGCTGGGCCGCCGCCAGCTCGCGCACGGGGCGGACCACCGCAAACCAGGCCGCGGCTGAGAGGCCCGCGATGAGCAGCAGCGCCGCCCCGAGGGCCAGCAACGAGCGCCGCCGGAGCTGCGCCGCGACCGCCTCGGCCACCCGCGCCGGCTGGCGGGAGAGGACCACCCAGTCCGTCTCGGACACCGGCGAATAGGCTCCCAGGACCTCCGCGCCGCTCCGGTCGCGGAAACGGCTGGCTCCCTCCGAGCGGCCGGGGAGGGCCTGCTCGATCAGAGGGGCCGGGAAGGCGGCCAGCGAATCGGCACTGCCGAGCAGCACCCGGCCCGAACGGTCGGCGAGGGCGAGGTCCGCCGCCTCTCCCAGCTCCTGGGGCTGGATCGCCTCTGTGAGCGCCGAGCCGTCGCAGGCCAGGCGCAGCCACCCGGTGCCGCCTGGGAGAGGGGCAGAGATACGTAACAGGAATGGCCGCGAGCCAGGCACGGCCGCCACCTCCCCATTCCCCGGGATCTGCAGAGCCTCGTTCACCCTAGAGCCCCTGACCTGCGCACGCACGGCCTCTTCCCCCTGGGCGTTGACCACGGCCACGGCCTTCACGCCCAGCCCGGCCCAGGCCGCCAGGCTGCGACCCAGAAGGTCCTGCGCCTCGGGCGAGCGGGGATCGGCGAGCGCCGCGCTCCCGGCCGCGCCCTGGGCCAGCGACAGCCGGGTCTCCAGGAACGCGCCCACCTGGTCCGCGGCCGTCCGCGCCGCGATGGAGTGCGTGTTGAGCACCTGGTCGAACAAGGCCTCCCGGTTCACCCTCACCAGGCCGAAGTAGGAGATGGCGAGCGGCAGCAGGCCCACGGCGGCGAGCGCCAGGCCCGTGCGGGCCAGCAGCCCGAGGCGGAGGCGTGACCGCTTCAGCTTCACGAGACGGCCTGGACCGGCGGGAACCGGTAGCCGCTCCCGCGCTCCGTCACCACGTAGCGAGGCCGCGAGGGTTCGGGCTCGATCTTGCCCCGCAGCCGGTGGACGTGCACCCGCAGGGTATCCTCGAACACCTCGTCCGAGGGCCAGAGCCGGCGCAGCAGGAAGTCGGTCGCCACCACACGGCCGGCGTTGCGCATCAGCACGTAGAGCAGCTTGGTCTCGGTCGAGGTCAGCGGCACCGTCCGGCCGTCCCCCACGGCTCTCTGGTGGGCCAGGTCGACCGACAGCCGGCCGTCGATCCGGATCACCGGCTGCAGGGTGTAGCCGAAATCGCCGATCCGCCGGAACACCCGCTCGATCCGGGCCACCATCTCCCGGGGATTGAACGGCTTGCGGATGTAGTCCTCGGCGAACGACTCGATCGCTTCCACCACCGTCCCCTCCTCGTCGACCGAAGTCAGCATGACGATCGGCAGGTCGCTCCACTCCTGGAGCCGGCGGGCGAGCGAGACGCCGTCCAGCCCGGGCAGCAGGATGTCCACCAGAGCGAGATGCGGGAGCCCCTTCCTCTCCACCTGCTCGAGGGCCTGCTCGGCCGAGGGGCAGGCCCACACCTCGAATCCGGCCGCTTCCAGCTCCCGCTGGATCAGCCTGCGGAGATCGGGGTCGTCCTCGACGGCGAGAACCCGGCGCCCGGGCCGCCCCTTCGGATCGGAGGGATCGTTCAGCATCTCAGTGTGATGACGGCCTCGATTGTATAACCCTTCGTCCCGTCACTGTTAATCGTGCGTAATGTGTTTCGTAATCTTCCGTCTCTAGCATGGGAACCGTTCCCCAAAACCCGAAGGAGGAGTCTCCCATGCGTCCCTCCCTTCCTGCAAAGGCCTCCCTTGCCGAGACGCGCAGGCCGGCGGTACCCGTCTGGCCCGGCGATCCCTATGCGCTGCACAAGCCACCGATCCAGACCGCCCTGGAGATCCAGTTCCGCGGCGTCGAGAACCTGATCCGCGACCTGGACGGCCTGACTTGGACCCGCGGGCGGCGACGGCGATAACCTGCGCGGCATGAGCTCTCCGGCCCTGCGGCGCATCCTGTTCGTGGAAGACGATCCCGACATCCAGGTGGTCGCCACCATGGCCCTGGAATCGCTCGGAGGCTTCTCCGTGACCGCCTGCGGCTCCGGCGGGGAAGCCCTGGCCCGCTTCTCCGAGCTCGCTCCCGACCTCGTGCTGCTCGACGTGATGATGCCGGGCATGGACGGCCCCGCCACGCTCGAAGCCCTGCGGCGGCTGCCGGAGGCCGCCAAGGTCCCGGTGGTCTTCATGACCGCACGGGTGCAGAACCACGAGATGGCCCGCTACCGGGAGCTCGGCGCCGTGGACGTGATCGCCAAGCCCTTCGATCCCATGACCCTCGCTGACACCGTGAAGACGATCTGGAGCTCGCTCCATGAATGAAACGGCTTCCAGCGAGCTCCGGGAGTACTTCGCCGGCCGGCTCCCCGAGCGGCTCGCCGAGATCGAAGACGCCTGCCGCGCCGCCCGCGACACCGGCTTCACGGGCGAGCCCCTGCGCACCTTCCACCGCCTCGTCCACTCCCTCGCGGGCGCGGGCGGCACCTTCGGCTTCCCCGAGGTCAGCGAGACGGCCCGGGGACTGGAACGCCTCCTCAAGACGGGCATCGGCGGCACCCCTATGAGCGAGATGGAGATCGAGAATTACCTCGTCCGCCTGCGGCAGGAATCCTGTCTTTAACCGTCCGTGCTTGTCTGTGCC
>CAXTNS010000812.1:0-2838 GCA_964245465.1 uncultured Thermoanaerobaculia bacterium | reverse complement strand
CGAGACGGCAGGGGATCCGCGGGCGTCGGTCCTCGCCCGCCGCGCCGCCGCCGGTGCGGCCGGGGACCGGGACGACCTCGCCGCCATGGACCGCCTGCTGGAGCAGTCCCGCCCGGCTCTCGACGATCCCACGCTCGCCTGGCGCTGGCACCGTCTCCGCGCCCAGCGCGCCCTCAAGGACGGGGACGGCGGCGCCGAGGCCGTGGCGAGCATCGCCCGCGCCCTGCGTTCGGGCCGCCGGCTCCTGACGCGGCGCCAGGCGGCGGGGCTGTGGAACGAGTTGGGATTGGGAAGGGCGCGCGCCGGCGACCTCGCCGGGGCCGCGCGCGCCTTCCTCCATGCCCTGCACCTCGACGCCGGCTGCGACGGCCCGCGGAAGACGACGCTCGCCCTCTCGAACCTGGCGGAGATCCGCATCCGCCGTGGCCGGCTCTCCGGCGTCCGGGAGATCCTGGCCCAGTCGGAGGCGGCGAACCGGCGCGGTGGCAACCTCCGGGGCACCGTCGAGGACGCGGGCATCTGGGCCCGTTTCGAGCTGGCCCTGGGGCGGCCCGAGGCGGCCCTGGCGCTCTGCCGGGAAGCCCGGGCGGAGCTGGAGCGCCAGGGGAGCCGCTGGCACGAGGAGGTGCTGGGCCTGCTGGCCGTCCGGGCCCTGGGCTGGCTCGGCCGGTCCGGGGAAGCCGCCGCCGAGCTGGGCTCCCTGCCCGCGGCGGCCCTGGCGGAGCTGGAGCCCGAAGAGCGGCCGGCTCTTCATGCCCACGCGGGGGATGGCGAAGGCGCGCGCCGTGAAGCCGCCGGCACTCCCTTCGAGCCGTTGTGGGAGAGCCTCCTGGCCGGCGTGCCGCCGCCGGCCCGCCACTGGGAGGCGCTCGAAACCCTGGAACCCTACCGGGCGGCGCGGCTGGTCTTCGACGCCGATCTCCTCGTGCCCGGCTCGGCGCCCGCGCCGTGGCGGCGGGAAGCCATCGACGTCTTGCGAAAGGCCGGCACCCTCGCTCCCGCCGAACGCCTGGAGGCCCGGGACGGCGGCCCGTGGCAAGTCGTCGCCCTGATCCTCGACGAGGCTGCCCGGAGTCGGCCGTCCGAAGAGAAAGAAGAGGAGCCGCCGCCCGAGCCGGCGTCCGGGCCTGTGATCGATTCGGGAGGGCTGTTGGGCGAGAGCCCTGTCCTCCGCGCGGCGATCGATCGCATGGCCCGTCTCGCTCCGGGTGATCTTCCCATTCTGATCCTGGGCGAGAGCGGCACCGGCAAGGAGCTCGCGGCGCGATGGCTCCACCGCGCGAGCGCCCGCTCCGGTGGTGCTTTCGTGGCCGTCAACTGCGCCGCGCTTTCCGAAACGCTGCTTCTTTCTGATCTGTTCGGTCACGCGCGCGGCGCCTTCACGGGCGCGGACCGCGATCGCAAGGGCGTGTTCGAAACCGCCCATGGCGGCACGGTGTTCCTCGACGAGATCGGCGACCTGCCGCTCACGGCACAGGGAATGTTGTTGCGGGTCTTGCAGGAAGGAGAGATCCGCAGGCTTGGCGAAAGCGCGCCGCGCAAGATCGACGCGCGGGTGCTCGCGGCCACCCATCGCGATCTTGATCGCATGGTGGAGGAGGGCTCCTTCCGGCGCGATCTCTATTACCGTTTGCGTGTGGGATGCGTCGAGCTGCCGCCCCTGCGCGATCGCGGGGAAGACGTGCTGCTCCTCGCCGATCATTTCCTTTCACGATCACCGGCCCGCCTGTCACGGCAAGCGCGGGCACGGCTGCTCTCCCATCGTTTTCCGGGCAACGTGCGCGAGCTTCAGAACGTGCTCGCGGTGGCCGCGGCCCTGGCGGGCGACGGGGGTTTGATCGAATCCGGGCATCTGGAGCTGCCTTCGGAAGCCCCTTCCGAAGGTGCTTCCGAAAACAGGGCTGCTGAATCTTCCTATCACCGCCAGGTCGACTCCCTGCGCCGCCGGCTCATCCTCGAAGCCCTGGAAAGGCACGGCGGGAACCGGGTCGAAGCCGCGCGCGAGCTCGGCGTCTCGCGCCAGGGGCTCTCCTATCTGATTTGTAAACTCTTGTAAAACGCCGAGCCCTTACCTGCCGGACAGACTCGACAGGCAGGGCCGCAGCCGCTCGGCGATGCGCTCCAGCCCTTCGCGGTCGGCGTCGTCGAAAGAAGCGGGCTGATGGGAATCGACGTCCAGCACCGCGACCAGCTCGCCGCCCGGATCGAAGATCGGGATCACGATCTCCGACCGGGCCGCGTCGTCGCACGCGATGTGGCCGGGGAACGCGTGAACGTCGGGCACCACCTGCGGCGCCCGCTCGCGCGCGGCGGCGCCGCAGACGCCGCGATCGAACGGAATTTCCAGACATCCGAGCGGTCCCTGATAGGGGCCGACACGCAGCAACCCCGGCGCCACCACGCGATAGAAACCCGTCCAGCTCGCATAGGAGAGCCGCTGGTGGAGGATGCAGGCGCAGGTCGCCATGGCGGTGATCGGGTCGTCCACGCCTTCGAGAACGGCGTCGATCTCGCGCAGGGCTTCCTGGTAGATCGCTTTCTTGGGATCGTTGCTCATGGCGCGCATTCTATGGCAGGAACGCTTTGCGTGGGGAGCGTTCATTCAAACGGTCTCTTCAATTTCAGGGCTGGGAACAAAAGAGGACAGCGGGAAAGTTCAGGAAAAAGGGCGTAGCTCGCCGTTTCGAACCCGTCTTGTGAGCCTCGAACGGGAATTTTCCGTGAAAAGTATTGACAATGCGGGATTCCTTTTTGATAATGAGCGGGATTTATAGGAGCGCGCAATGCGCTCAATCCGATCAAGTCCAATTATCCCGAGGAGGCAAGGGACATCATGGC
>CAXTNS010000811.1:0-2842 GCA_964245465.1 uncultured Thermoanaerobaculia bacterium | reverse complement strand
GGCAGGAACAGATGCTGGAGAGCCCCGCGGGCGAGCGGTTGTGGGAGCACTGGCGGGATCGCCTGGCTGGTACGCCGCAGCTCGACCTGCCCACCGACCGGCCGCGGCGTCCGGTGCAGACCCTGCGCGGCGGTTCGCGGACGCTCCCTCCCTCGTTGGAGCGGGCGGAGGTGGTCCATGGGCTCGCCGCCACCCATGGCTGCACGCCCTTCGTCGTCCTGCTCGCCGCTTGGCAGGCCGTGCTCTCCCGCTGGAGCGGCCAGGAGGAATTCCTCACCGGCGCCCCCATGGCCGGCCGCTCCGCTCGCGAGTGGAGGGAGGTGGTGGGCTACTTCGTCAACCTGGTGCCTCTGCGCGCCGGCCTCTCTGGAGACCCGGCGGTCCGCGAGCTGATGGCGCGGACGCGCGGCACCGTGCTCGACGCGCTGGCGCACCAAGATCTCCCCTTCGCCCTGCTCACCGAGCGCCTGCAGCCCGAGCGCGACCCCAGCCGTCCGCCGCTGGTCGCGGCCATGCTGACCTTCGAGAAAGCCCCGGCACCGGAGCTGGCCGGGCTCGCAGCTTTCGCCGTGGGCGTGCCGGGCGCCAGGCTCGATGTCGGAGGTCTGGTCCTGGAGTCGCTCCCCCTGGAGCCACCCGCGGCCCAGCTCGATCTTTCCCTGACCGCAGCCGAGTGGGCCGCTGGGCTCGCCGTCTCCTTGCAGTGGGACGCCGATCTGTTCGACGCGACGACCGCCGGACGGATGCTGGGCCACCTCGACCTCCTGCTCGCGGGGATGGCCGCGGCGGATCGGCCGGTGGCGGAGCTGCCGCTGCTCTCCCCGGCCGAGCGCCACCAGGTGCTCACCGAGTGGAACGACACGGTGGCGCCGCGGTCCCCGGGGCTTCTCCTGCAGGGCCTTTTCGAGGCCCAGGCGGCCCGCACGCCGGACGCGCCGGCCGCCACTTTCCAGGGGGAGACTCTCACCTACGCAGCGCTCGACGCCCGTGCCGAACGGCTGGCGCGGCACCTGAGGCGGCTGGGCTGCGCTCCGGAGAGCCGCGTCGGTGTCGCACTCGAGCGCTCCCTCGATCTGATCGTCACTCTTCTCGGCGTGCTCAAGGCCGGGGCCGCCTACGTGCCGCTCGATCCCGACTACCCGCGCGAACGGCTGGCCTTCGTGCTGGAGGATGCGGCGCCGCAGGTGCTGATCACCGAGACACGCCTGCGCGCCGCGCTCCCCGCGGCTTCCGGGACGACCGTCCTCTGCCTCGACGGCGAGGCGCTCGCCGACGGCCCGCCCGGCGGCCTGGTTGACCAGGACTGCGGCGCGCCGGTCCCCGGGGACGACCGCCAGCTCGCCTACGTCCTCTACACCTCGGGCTCGACGGGCCGCCCCAAAGGGGTCGGCGTCCCCCACCAGGCTCTGGTGAATTTCCTCGCGTCGATGCGCCGGACTCCGGGCTTCTCCCCAGGGGAGCGGTTGCTCGCCGTCACCTCGCTCAGCTTCGACATCGCGGCGCTGGAGATTTTTCTTCCTTTGACCGTGGGCGGCTGCGTCGAGCTCGTCAGCCGGGCGGAGGCCATGGACGGCGTGCTCCTGGCGGCCCGGCTGCGCGCGTCCGGAGCCTGCGTGCTGCAAGCGACCCCGGCGACCTGGCGGATGCTCCTCGACTCGGGCTGGACCGGCGATCCCGCTCTGCGGGCGCTGTGTGGCGGTGAGGCGCTGCCCCGAGAGCTGGCGGCCTCTCTGGCCGGGCGGACCCGCGAGTTGTGGAACCTCTACGGCCCCACCGAGACCACGGTCTGGTCAGCCGCCTCACGCGTCCAGCCGGGGGAGACCGGTCCGGTCTCGATCGGCCGGCCCATCGCCGACACCCGGATCTACCTGCTCGACCGCCAACTCCAGACCGTGCCTCCCGGAGCACCCGGCGAGCTCTGGATCGGAGGGGCGGGCTTGGCTCGGGGCTATCTGGGCCGGCCGGACCTGACGGCGGAGCGCTTCCTGCCGAACCCCTTCGCGTCGGAGACATCGGAGCCGGGAGGCCGCCTCTACCGGACGGGTGACCTGGCCCGTCACCTGCCCGGCGGACGGATGGAGGTCCTGGGGCGCATCGATCATCAGGTCAAGATCCGGGGCTTCCGTATCGAGCTCGGAGAGATCGAGGCGGCGCTGACCGCGCTGCCCGGAATCCGTGAGGCGGTCGTGCTGGCCCGTGAGAGCCCGTCCGGGGACCGGCGGCTGGTCGCCTATATGGTCGGGGACGTCGCGGTCGAGGAACTGCGACGGTCGCTCCACGAACGGCTGCCGGATTACACGGTGCCGGCGGCCTTCGTGACGCTTCCCGCGCTGCCCCTCACTCCCAACGGCAAGGTGGACCGGAAGGCCCTGCCGGCGCCGGCCGTTCCCGCCGCCCCGCCGGTCGAGGGCCGCCTCAGCGGTCTCGAGGAGACCGTGGCCGCCATCTGGTGTGAGGTCCTGGGCGTGCCGCGCGTCGGTCGCGAGGACAACTTCTTCGACCTGGGTGGCCATTCGCTGCTGCTCCCCAGGGTCCAGACGCGATTGCGCGACCGGCTGGGGCGGGAGGTCAGCCTGGTGGAGCTCCTGACCCACACCACCGTCCGGACCCTGGCGCGCCACCTGGAGCCCGGCATGGTAGTAGCGGAGCCCACGCCCGAAACGTCGCGGACACCCAGCAGCGGCGGCGTTGGGGCCATCGCGATCGTCGGCCTCGCCGGCCGTTTTCCCGGTGCACCCGGCATCGAGGATCTGTGGGCCAACCTGTGCGCCGGCGTCTCCTCGATCTCCCGCTTCAGCGACGACGAGCTCGCCTCCTCCGGCGTCGCCGCCGAGTTGCGGCA
>CAXTNS010000810.1:0-2847 GCA_964245465.1 uncultured Thermoanaerobaculia bacterium | reverse complement strand
ACGAGCACGGCTGGCCCTACCTCTACGTGCTCAACATGCAGGGGTACAACCATTACTGGGAAAATCAAGGGGAAAATCAAGGGGAAAATCAGGGGGAGAACCAGGGCGGCAAGACCTTCGTGGAGAAGGGCGCCCAGTACTTCCCCAAGACCCCCTGGGGCGGCATGGGCATCAAGAGCTTCGACTACGACAACGACGGCCGCATGGACCTGCTGCTGACCGACATGCACTCCGACATGGTGGGCGACATCCCGCCCCAGGACGAGAAGCTCAAGTTCCCCCCCAAGGAGGAGAACCCTCTGCTCCAGGGCGCGGACAACAACGTCTTCGGCAACGCCTTCTACAAGAACCTGGGCAACGGCCGCTTCGCCGAGATGTCCGACGAGCTGAACCTGGAGAACTACTGGCCCTGGGGCGTCAGCGTGGACGACCTGAACGCGGACGGCTGGGACGACGTGCTGATCACCTCCAGCATGAACTTCCCCTTCCGCTACGGCGTCAACTCGCTGCTGCTCAACAACCGCGGCCAGGGTTTCCTGGACAGCGCCTCGCTCCTCGGCATCGAGCCCCGCCGCGGCGGCCACACCCGCAAGGTCTGGTTCACTCTCGACTGCGAAGGACCGGACAAGGCCCACCCCCAGTGCAAGGGCAAAAAGGGCCGCTACACCGTGACCGGCACCCTCGGCACCCGCTCCTCCGCCATTTTCGACGCGGACGGCGACGGCGACCTGGACATCGTGACCAACGAGTTCAACTCCGAGCCCCAGGTCTTCCTGAGCGACCTCGCCGAAAAGCGGAAGATCCGCTGGCTCCAGGTCCGCCTCAAGGGGACGGCCTCCAACCGCGACGCCCTCGGCGCCACGGTCAAGGTCCACGCCGGTCCGCGCGTGCTGACCAAGGTGATGGACGGCGCCTCCGGCTACCTCTCGCACAGCGTCCTGCCGCTCTACTTTGGTCTTGATGAAGCCGAAGCCGTGGATCGCATCGAGATCCGCTGGCCCTCCGGCAAGACCCAGACCGTGGCCGGGCCGATCAAGGCCAACCAGGTGCTGGACGTGACGGAGGCGGCTGGTCAATCGAAAAGCAGCAGCAGGTAGGTGGCGAACAACAGCAGGTGGACGGTCCCCAGGAGGACGTTGGTGCGGCCGCTGGCGAAGGTCTGCGTGCTCACGACGAGCGTCAGGGCCAGCAGGGTGATGCCCGTCGGAGCGAGCCCGAGGATGATGGGCTTGCCAGTCATGAGGCCGATAGCGAGCACGGCGGGCACGGTCAGGCTGATGGTCGCCAGCACCGATCCCAGCAACAGGTTGACCGAGCGTTGGAGATGGTTCTTCAGCGCCGCCCGGACCGCGCTCAGCGACTCGGGCGACAGGACCAGGGCGGCCACCAGGAAACCGCCCAGGGCCGGCGGCGCGCCCAGCACGCGGATCCCATAGTCCAGCGGATACGCCAGTTGTTTGCAAAGGTAGACGAGCGGCACAAGGTAGGCGCCCAGGAGAAGGCCGTGGTACCGGGTCGAACGGCCTCCCGGTTCTTCAGGATGACCGCCGTTGCCCGTCTCGCCGGGCACGAGGAAATAGTCCCGGTGGCGCGCGTTCTGAATCGCCAGAAACACCCCGTACAGGCCGAGCGACAGCACGATCAGCAAGCCGCCTTGCAGCGGTGACAGGGTGGGGCCCTCGGTGGACCGGGTGAAGTTGGGCAGCACGAGCCCGAGCACGGCGATCGGCATGATCACCGCCATGAAGGCGTTGGCTCCCTGGAGGTTGTACTCCTGCTCGTGGTAGCGCAGACCGCCGATCAGCAAGGCGAGCCCCACCATGCCGTTGAGCACGATCATCACCACGGCGAACATGGCGTCCCGGGCGAGCGCCGGGCTGCCTCCACCCGTGAACATGGCCGAGGCAATCAGCATGGCCTCAATGCCCGTCACCGACAGAGTCAGCACGAGCGTCCCCAGGGGCTCGCCCAGCCGCACGGCGAGGCTCTCGGCGTGCCGCACGACGCCGAAGGCGGACAGCAGGATCACGGAGAGGAGCCACACCAGGATCCAGGTGAACCAGACCGGGTTGGACAGGTCGGCCAGCCAGCCCTTGCCGAACACCAGGAACAGCAGGGCGGTCAGGACGTCGAGCAGAAGGGGGCACTCTTTCCTCATGCCTCCGCCAGCCTATCGCATCGGCCTGCTTGGCTCCGGGCAGGCTACAAAGGTCCGGTATGATAGAGGTCACCGCCGTCTCGCCTGGCTGTTCCTGGGGCTCCTCGTGGCCGGGGCGGTATCCCCACCACCGGTTTCTCCCTCTGCTGCTTCCACTCGGCCTCGACCCTGCCGGAGGGGGCGCTCATCCGCGCCGGGGAGGACCGCCTGCGCGGCTCGGCCCTCCGCGGGACGGACCGTTCAGCCCTGCTGCTGGCCCCCGGCCTCCAGTACTTCGCGACGGAACGGCTGTTCCTCGACCTGTCCGTGCAGGTACCGGTGTATGAGGAGGTGGAGGGGGAAGGGCTCGAGAGCCGATGGAACGCGCTGTTCCAACTGCGGTGGGCGTTCTGACTGGACCCGCGGGGCGATCCATCTCCCGGACCAGAGGACGGCGTCCGGCTTTCGACGCCAGAGAGTGCGACGGCCGGACTCCTGGGGACAGAAGCGGCGCCAGGAACCAGGAGAGAAAGTCCATCTCCAGTCCAGTCTACCCCTCCACTCCTCACTTCGGCAAAGGGGCCGTGGGGAGGACCGCCTGCATGGCTCGGCCCTCCCCGGGCCGTTCACTCGCAGATCATCACGAACGTCTCCCACTCGCGGATCCAGTTGCGATCGGCGTTCACGGCGTTACCGCCCCCTCCTTCGGC
>CAXTNS010000809.1:0-2850 GCA_964245465.1 uncultured Thermoanaerobaculia bacterium | reverse complement strand
TCCCGTCGGATTGTGCGGCGTGCAGAGGAGAAGAGGACGCCTGGGATTGCGCTCGACCTCCTCCTCCAACTCGTCGGCCGGCAGTTGGAGGTCGGGGCGGGGAGGCAGGAACCGAGGCACGCCGTCCGCCTTGAGCACGAAGCTGCGGTAGAGGCCGAAGCTCGGCTCCGCGCCTAGCACCTCCGTCCCTGTGGCGACCAGGGCCGTGAGGGCGACCGACAGCAGCTCGTTCGAGCCGTTGCCCACGAGGACGCCTTCCCAGGGATGGCCGTGGAGCTTCCCGAGATCCCGGCGCAACGAATCCGCGTGAAAGTCGGGGTAGCGGGCCCAGTCCGCCGCCAGGAGCCGCTCGGCCATCTCGATCTTCAGGCGACGGGGAAGATCCCAGGGCACCTCGTTCTGGTCCAGCTTGTGCCGGCAGGGCGTCAGGTCCAGGTGATAGGCCCCCAAAGTCCGCAGCTCGGGGCGGACGAAGAGGGATGGAGCCTGCTTCATACGAGCCTCCTCCGCGCCGCCGCCGCGTGGGCGGGCAGGCCGTCGGCGTCGGCGAGGGTGGCGGCCGCCGCCGCCCGACGGCTCGCAGCCCCGGGGGTAAAGCGGATGGTGTGGCTGCGCCGCAGGAAGTCCTCGACGCCCAGGGAAGAGGCGAACCGGGCGCTGCCGCAGGTGGGCAGGACATGGCTGGGACCCGCGATGTAGTCGCCGAAGACCTCCGGGGTCGCGGCGCCGATGAAGATGGCTCCGGCCGAGCGGACGCGCGGCGCCAGCGTCTCGGCCTCAGGTCCCACGAGTTGTAGATGCTCCGGAGCGACCCGCTCGGCGAGATCGAGCGCCTCCTCCAAGTCCGCCACGATCAAAGCGGCACCGAAGTTACCCAGGGAGGCCCGGGCCGTCTCGGCCGTCGAGAGATCCGCGAGCTGGCGGTCTACCTCGGCCGAAACCCGCTTGGCCAGCTTAGAGTCCGTGGTGATCAGCACCGCCGCCGCCAGGGGATCGTGCTCGGCCTGCGCCAGGAGATCCGCGGCCACGTCGCCGGGATCGGCAGAAGAGTCGGCCACGATCACGACCTCGCTGGGACCGGCGAGACCGTCGATCGCCACGTCGCCCACCACCAGCTTCTTGGCCGCCGTCACCCAGGGGTTGCCGGGACCGGCGATCTTGTCGACACGGCGGATCGTCTCCGTACCGTAGGCCAGGGCCGCCACCGCGTGGGCGCCGCCCATCCCCCAGACCTCCGTCACACCCAGCCGGACGAGTGTGTAGCGCAGAGCCGGATTGGACCGGTACGAGCCGGGCGGGGTCGCCACCACGATCTCCTCGACCCCGGCGACGCGGGCGGGCACCACTGTCATCACCACGGTCGAGGGATAGCTCGCCCGGCCGCCCGGCACGTAGAGGCCGACGCGGCGCAACGGCACGACCCGTTCCTCCAGCTCCGTCCCGTCCTCCTCCAGCCGATACCCCGTCCGCACCTGCGGCTGGTGGAAGCGCTCGACGGCGGCGATGGCGCGCTCGATCGCTTCGACGAACCCCGCGGGCATGCCGGAGCCGTCGTCATCCGGTATGGGAGAGAGGGCCAAGCCCGCGACCGTCCCCGCTGTGGCCCCGTCGAGCTTGCGGGCATAGTCGAGGAGAGCGCGATCCCCCCGCTTGCGGATGTCCTGGACGATCTTCTCCGCCCGGCGCAGGGTTTTCGAATCCAGGATGGACTCGCCCCGGCGGACGAGGCGCTCGAGGGCCTTCCGGCCGGTGCGGGAATCGGCTTTCGCTATCTTCAGGGTCTGGAGCGGGCTCACGAGACCACCTCCGCCGCTTCCAGGCGGCCGATCCATTCGTTCAGGAGCGCCCGGTGGCGCTGGTAGGAGGCCCGGTTCACCACCAGGCAGGGGGTCACCTCGGCGAGGACTTCGATCTCCACCAGGCCGTTCTCCACGAGCGTGCGGCCGGTCTGGACGATGTCGATCGCCAGCTCGGCCAGGCGCAGCACGGGCGCCAGCTCGATGGAGCCGGAGAGCTTCAGGATCTCGGCTCCCCAGGCGCGCCCGGCCACGACGCGGCGGGCCGTGTTCGGGTACTTGGTCGCGAGCCGCACCTGCGTTCCGGGGGCGGGCAGCTCGGGCCGGTGACCGATGAGCGACATGCGGGAACGGCCCTGGAGGAAGCGCACGGGCACGAGCAGGTCTCCGTCGATCTCCTCCAGAACGTCGCTCCCCACGATGCCGCAGTCCGCGATCCCATGCCCCACGTAGAGAGGCAGGTCCCAATCCTTCAAGGAGAGCACCTCGACGCCCGTCTCCGGGATCTGCATCCGCAGGCTCCGCCCGGCGGCGTCGAAGCCGTTCAGTGGGATGCCGGCGGCCTGGAAGGCGGCGAGGGCCGTCTCCAGGTTCCGCCCCTTGGGTAGCGCGAAACGGATCACGGCGCGGACTCCAGGAGCCGTTCCAGGCTGAGCGAGAACCCCACGGCCGGCACCTCGGCCCCCAGGGAGCGGAACAGCCGGTCGTAACGTCCGCCGCCCCCCACGGGCAGCGCGGCCGGGCCGCCGTAGGCGTGGAAGACGAGGCCGTCATAGTAGGGACGCTCGCCTTCGGCCCCCCCCGCAGACATCAGCCTAGGATCGAGGCTGTTGCGGGCGAACTCGGCGAGATCGATCGTCAGCAGGACACCGGGAAATGCGGCGGCAAGCTCGTCGCGCAACGCGATCAGACCCAGGAGCCGGCCGGCCGATTCCGGTCCCAGATCCTCCGGCCGGTCCGGAAGGCCGTTCTCGACCACGGAGAGGAGCCCACGGCAGGCCCGCCGCACCTCTCCCCGCTCGCGCCTCGCCACCGACGCCGCTAGATGGACGGG
>CAXTNS010000808.1:0-2862 GCA_964245465.1 uncultured Thermoanaerobaculia bacterium | reverse complement strand
GTGCCGGACGACGGCACGGTGCAGGCAGGCGCCACCCTGAGCTACACGGACAACGGCGACGGTACCATCACCGACAACAACACCGGGCTGATGTGGGAAAAGAAGGGCGACAATGGCGGGCTGCACGACAAGGACAACGGTTACTACTGGACCGGCACCGGCACGCAGGAGACGGTCTGGGACTGGCTGGACGACGTCAACGCGGAAGGCGGCACCGGTTTCGCGGGCTACAACGACTGGCGCATCCCGAACGCGAAGGAGCTCCAGAGCCTCGTGGACTTCGAGAAAGCCCCGCCGATGACGCCGAGGGCGTTCAACAACAACTGCGTGGCCGGCGTCACCGTCCTGACCGGCAGTTGTACGGCCGTGAGCAACTACTGGTCTTCGACGACGTGGGCCCGAAGCACGAGCATGGCGTGGGGCGTGACCTTCTACGAAGGCCTTTTGTACCCGTATGACAAAGCCTCCGCGCCCAAGGTGCGGGCGGTGCGGAGCGGCGGGTCCGGCCCCCAGGCCTTCCCGGCCACCGGGCAGACCACGGCATACACCGCGAACAAGAACGACGGCATCCCGGGAGCGGTCCCGGTGCCGGACGACGGCACGGTGCGGGCGGGTGCGCCCTTGAGCTTCACGGACAACGGCAACGGCACGATCACCGACAACAACACCGGACTCGTCTGGGAGAAGAAAAGCGACGACTTCAACCGGCTGCACGACAAGGACAATATTTACTGGTGGTCCGGCAATGGCGACCAGGAAACGGTCTGGGACTGGCTGGAGGACGTCAACACGGAATCCTTCGGAGGCTACAAAGACTGGCGCGTGCCGAACGCGCGGGAGCTCCTGAGCATCGCGGATTTCCAGAACCAGTGGGCGGTGCCGGCGGCGTTCCACAATAACTGTGTGCCAGGCGCCACCGTGTTGACGGGCAGTTGTACTCTCCAGGTCTCCTACTGGACGTCGACGACGCGGGTCAGCTCCAGTTCCTCGGCGTGGTCCGTGGGCTCCTACGGCGACGTCTACCCCTATTTCAAGAGCAGTACGGCCCGCGTGCGGGCGGTGCGGGGCGGCACGCCGTAGGCCAGTCCGCGCCACATGGAAAAGCCCGGGCGCGGAACGTGAGGCGGTCTCATAAAAGCCGCCCCCCCTCGCCAGGGATTTCAATCCCTGGCGAGGGGGCAGGAACTGGTCATTTATGAGACCACCTCCAGACGACCAGCGGGCAGAGCCATTTGGAATCCGGAACAGCGGCGGATCGTCCACTTTTTTGGAGCCGCCTGTCCGCCAGGGCGCGCACTCCCTCTCGCCGGAAGGGCTCGCGTGGCCTGGAGTCCGCCGGGAATGAAATCTGCAATCCTCCCTCGCAGCTTCGCACGGGAGGGTTCCATGACGACGAGGAGCGAGAGGTTGAACCGGCTGGCGGTTGCGTCGCCCTGCCCGGAGTCGTTGAAAGAAGACGAGGGCACCCGGTTCTGTCCGCGGTGCCAGAAGCACGTTTACGATCTCGCGGCCATGGAGGCGCGCGAGATCGAGGCGCTGATCGAGGCCACCCAGGGCCGCTTCTGCGCCCGGATCACCCGCGACCGCTTTGGCCTGTTGGTCACCCGGGAGCTGGAGGCTCCTCCATTCCGTCTGCCGGCCACGCTTTCGTCGCGGCGCGCCTCGCCGGTCGTTGCCGCGGTGGTCACCGCCGTCGTAGGGCTGACCGGTGCCGGATGGGCCGAGACTCCGGTTTCACCTCCGGCCGCGGTGGCGCCGGCCGCTCCGGACCCGGCGCATCCGGCAGGACCGGGCGGAGCGGTCCTCGGCGGCCAGGTGGTGGACGAAAAGGGTTTTCCACTGCCGGGCGCCACGGTCCTGCTCCGCCATCCTGAGGAAGGCTGGAAGCTCATCGCCATCACCGATGTGCAAGGACGGTTTCAGCTCCGCGACATTCCGAGCGGGGTCTATCACGTCGAGGCCGAGTTGGAAGGATTCGATTTCAAGGCCATGCCCCGTCTGGCGCTCGGACCGGAAGGACGGCAGATCACTTTCCCAGGCACCCCCTCGGCCTATTACGTGACCGTTACCACCGGCGAGGTGTGGATGCCGGTCGCCCTGCCGCTGGACACGGTGGTACGGGAAAGTCACGTGATGGTCGCCGGGACGGTGGTGTCCTCCGTGACGTTGAGAGAACTGGGCCCCGTGGTGCGAGAAGTCCGGACCGAGATCCGGATCACTTCGGTCCTCAAAGGGAAACCCCGCGGTGAGACGATCCAGGTGGACCATTACGCAATCCCCGGTGAATCGGAGAGTTTCCTCCCCGGCGACATCATCCTGGCCCTCGTCGACCCGCTCGGACCCCATGGCCGGCCGGACTCTCTGGTCTACGTCTCGGCCGACCCCCTCAAAGCCCTCCAATCGCTCCCGGCTGATCCGCGGCTCCCGCCGGAGCTTGGGACCGGCGAGGCGGGATGGCGGGCGATGAGCTACCTCGCCAGAGCAACGAACAACGACGCGCTGCAAGACCTCGTCACCCGGGCGCTCGCGAAGGTCGAGACGGCACGGCGGCAGATTGACTGTAGCGATCAGGGCGAGGCCGGAGAAAAACGCCTGCGGGCACAGATCAAGGTCATCGAGAAGGATCTGCGGCAGAGGTTCGTGCAGGTGTTGAGCGGCGGGGGTTGAGCGGCGGCGCGGCTCTCAGGCTGGGCCTCGTGATCTCACAGCCCCTGCCGGATCCGCCGTGAGAAGTCATCCCTCCCCGCGGCGCGCAGGGCATCGTCGTCGATCCGAAAGTGGTGCTTCGCCGCGGGGAATGGCAACTTGGTGTCGATCAGGCCCAACTCGTAGGCCAGCTCATCCGAGTAGCCGGGAAGAAGG
>CAXTNS010000807.1:0-2865 GCA_964245465.1 uncultured Thermoanaerobaculia bacterium | reverse complement strand
TCGAACATGGGCTTGCGGATGAAGTCCTGCTGGCCGTCTATCCGGTCCTGTTGGGCACGGGGAAGCGCTTCTTTGCGGAGGGGACCCCGCCACGCTCATTCGAGCTCGTCAGCACGAAAGCATTTCCGTCCGGCATCATCTTCAATACGTACAAGGTCGCCGGGCCTCTGAAGACCGGATAGTTCGACGACGCGGCATCGTCAGTGAATACCGGAACGCACTCCTCGAAAGGAACATCGCAATGTCGAAGGTTGTCGCAATCATGTCCATGTCGCTCGACGGCTACGTCGCCGACCTCAACGATGGCGTGGCCGAGGTGTTCGACTGGTACTTCACCTCGGGAGACGTCGAGATTCACACTGGAGGCTCCGACCCCATGACGTTCAAGGTGTCCGAGCCGAGCGCCGAGCACATTCGCCGTCTCACGTCCGGACTCGGTGCGGTGCTCACCGGTCGACGCACTTTCGAGGTCGCCCAGGGCTGGGGCGGAAATCACGCTTGGGGACCAGCATTCGTACTTACCCACCATATCCCCGACGGATGGCCGCGACCCAACTCGACGGTCCATTTCGTGACCGACGGCATCGAAAGCGCCGTGAGCCAAGCCAAAGCAGCAGCCGCCGGGAAGTCCGTTGGGGTCCACGGAGCTGACACCATTCAGCAGTTGTTGAATGCTGGCCTCCTCGACGAAATCAGTGTCGACATCGCGGCGGTCTTTCTTGGCTCCGGAGTTCGGCTCTTCGACCACCTCGCCGGCACGCCAGCCGTCCTTGGCAACCCGACGGTGATCCAGGGCGTCGGCGTTACACACCTGCGCTACCCAGTGCACAAGGCGTAGTGCTACCCCACGCCGTTCTCGCCCGGGGGGTTTATGCAGAGTTGCCAGTCTGCCCCATCGCCGGTACTCTTACACAATGCGACCCCTTCGGTATTCCATCAACGTTACATTGGACGGGTGCTGCGATCATCGTGCAATTCCCGCGGACGAAGAGTTGCATCGTCACGCGGTCGAGAACCTCGCCCAGGCCGATGCCCTCCTCTTTGGGCGGGTGACTTACGAAATGATGGAGGCAGCGTGGCGGGCGCCGGCGCGAACGGGAGCGAGGCCTGAGTGGATGCAACCCTGGATGGAACCCTTCGCCCGGACGATCGACGCGGCGAAGAAGTATGTCGTGTCGAGCACCCTGGACCGGATCGATTGGAACGCGGAACTCGTGCGCGGGGATCTGGGGAAGGCCGTTCAGCAGCTCAAGCAGGAGTCGGGGAAGGGACTGTTCGTAGGAGGCGTGAAGCTCCCGATGGCGTTGGCGGAGCTGGGATTAATCGATGAGTACGAGTTCGTGGTACACCCCAGGATAGCGGGCCATGGGCCGACGTTGTTCGCGGGGCTATCGAAGCCTCTGGACTTGAAGCTCGTAAGCCGGCTGGAGTTCGGCTCGGGGGCAGTGGCGATGCAGTATGAGCCGAGAAATGAGCTGAGAAGGTAGCCCAAGGGCCGTCGCTGGTGTTGTTCGAAAAGGAGAGCCTTGGTGAAAGTATTAGCAGTGTGGTGCTTTGCGCTTCTCGCACTGTCAGATCGTGTATCGACCAATCCCCTCGTGCCCAAGGTTTCTACCAAGGTTGGCGAATCTCCCCGTCTCAATGAGGTGGTCGAGAAGTCTGTAGGCGAAGCGATCTATGAGACCTACAACTATCAGGAGTTTGAGGGTGTTAAACTCACGGAACCCGCTGACGTTGACGTTCTGGCCGCAAGGTGGTCACTTCCGTCTCATGAATCTCTACAGGCCTATGTAGAGGGTACAGCAACAATTTACTGCACGCGAGAGCTGGCACTTCGGGTTCTGGGAAAGATGACCAGCCGTGTTTGTCTCGGTGACTTGGACAATAACCAGCGGTTCGACTCATGGAAGGCTCCTCAGGGTCCTCCTATAAGGCAGAAATGGAACAAGCTCAAGAACGAGTTGGGTTATAGCTCAGGCGGCGCGATGACCTCTACAATGGGAGGCTTTCGCTACGAGCTCTTATACCAAGGGATCTCTGGCAATGTCGTGAGTCTCCTCTATAGGGAATACCTTGACGACTTGGCTCGACCTGCCTTCCAGCAAGACCTGAGCTATACCCTCGCTCCCGAGGGGGCAACCGAGGTCTCTTTTCGCAAAACTAGACTTCGCATTCTGTCTGCGGACAATAACAAGATCCAGTATCAACTACTTTCGGGGCTAGTCCCGTGAGCAATCAGAGTGCGCCGCCCAACCAAGCGGTCGAGCGGACGGAACCGCAAACTGCGCGGTTCCGACGCTCATTGCCATCAATGTCAGGCGTCTCGGGCAACAGCCGTGGCCCGCGAACGCTTATAATAGGAAGAGTCCTCGAGAGCGCAACGCGCGTCAGCATGGCAAGCGAGGTTTGCTTCAGGAGGAACACCCATGGATAGGTCGAAATCTCTTGCATCTGACCCTCGTCGCACGCCATTCCCCCCGGCCGGCCGCTCGCGGCGGCGCCCCTTCGTTGCTATGAGACCGCTCCTGCGCGTCGTCCTCCTTGCTCATCTCCTCGCGGAATCGCTCGTCGGCGCCGGAGCCGCGCAGGTCCGTCCCGTTCGCCTCGCCACGCGGCCCGGGGACGGCCAGTTCTCCCAAAGCCAGTTCTTCCAAAGCGCCGCCCTCCTGCCCGACGGCCGCTTTGCGGCGGTGTGGACGCAGGGGAGGACCGCGTTCCTCCAGTACGTCGACAGCAACGGCACCGTCGCCTTCGGCGCGCCGGGACGCGCCGTGGCCATGGCCCCCGTGGCGGGAGGGGAGGCCTTGGTCGTGGCCCATGCGCGAGACGGCGTTCTCGTCGCCGTACGCCGCCGCATCGACGGGG
>CAXTNS010000806.1:0-2867 GCA_964245465.1 uncultured Thermoanaerobaculia bacterium | reverse complement strand
CAGAACAGCGCCTGGTAGGCACCGGCAAGACCGACGAGGCCGTAGATCACGGCGGTGAGAGGCGAGACCTCGCCGAAGCGCATTCCGAACAGCGCCGCGACCAGGTCGAAACGCGCGACCGCGACGAGGCCGTGCGCTGGCTCGGCACCCAGGGCTACGAGATTCTGGCGCGGACCGTCGTCAACCACGGCGGTGAGATCGATGTCGTGGCCACCGACGGCGGCACCCTCTGCTTCGTGGAGATCAAGGCGCGGGACGGCGACCGCCACGGCCTCGCCGTCGAGGCCGTAGGCTTTGCCAAGCAGCGCCGCCTCTCCCGCGCCGCCGCCCTTTATCTGACCTCGCGGGGCTGGCACGGCCGGGCCTGCCGCTTCGACGTGCTGGGCCTCGACCGCGAGGGGGAGGGCTGGCGCTACACCCTGCTCAAGAACGCCTTCCCCTATAACCCCGGACCGGCTCGCCGGCGCTGGTAGATGCCCTGCTTGACAGCCTCGGGGCTCCTGACTATCCTTTGCGAGCCTGTTGGGCGGGAATAGCTCAGTGGTAGAGCACAACCTTGCCAAGGTTGGGGTCGCGGGTTCAAATCCCGTTTCCCGCTCCAGATTGCGACTTCGAGACCGCGGACGTCCTTTTTTCCGCGTTCTGCCCAACTTTGGGATAAAACTCCCGGGGCCGCGTCCAGCGGCCCCTGCCCATCTCGGGCGACGTAGCCAAGTGGTAAGGCGAGGGTCTGCAAAACCCTTATTCACCGGTTCGAATCCGGTCGTCGCCTCCAAACATCTAAAAGTTCAAACGTATCAATAACTTGGGGCCAGGCCCCAAGTTTGCAAGACTCTCCGAAGGATTCGAGCGATGACGCTTCGGACCCAGGATGAGTCATGCATACCCGATCTTCTCTAGGAAGGACCGCGGTCCTTACCCTCGTTCTCCTCGGTACCGGACTCTTCTCCGGGACCTCGGTCGGAGCGGAGCGAATCCCTATCGCCGTCATCGTCCACGAGCAGGTCCCCGTCGACGAGCTCAGTCTCCCGGAGCTGCGGCGGGTCTTCCGCGGCGAGCGCCACTCCTGGTCGGAGGAGCTGACGATCACCCTGCTCACGCCTCCCCGCGGCTCTGTCGAACGGAAGGTCCTGCTGAACGATCTCTATGAGCAGAGGAGCGAGGTCCAATACCAGCAGTACTGGATCGGCAAGCTGTTCGGAGACGGGCCCTCGATCTCTCCCAAGATCACGCGGTCGAGCGAGATGTCGGCGAGCCTCGTGCGCGAGATCCCGGGCGCGATCGCGCTGGTCTCGGCTTACAAGATCCCGAGCGGAGTGAAAGTCCTCCGGATTGACGGCAAGCAGCCGGGCCAGTCCGGTTATCCACTGATGACCTCGGGTTGAGGGAGAGGGAAAGCGGATGGCCATGGAGAAACGGTTGCTCGGAGCCTTGCTGGCTCTCCTGATCTTCTTCTCCCTGAACCTCGGCGTCCACGTCTGGGGCGACCAGACGCGGACGAAGAGCCTCGGGGACCTCCAACGCGGCCTCCAGCGGCAGCTCGTCATCTCTACCATCGAGAAGCACCTGACCGCGTCCCGCCGGGAGATCGCCTTGGTGGCGGCGGGGTTCCTGGGCAGCCAGGGACCTACCTCCATGAGCCAGGAGGCCCAGGAGGCCCAGGAGGCGTTCACGGCCCGGCTCGACCGGATCGACGGCCAGATCGCCAAGCTGCGGGGCATCCGCGAAAGCGCGACCCCGGCCGCCGAACGGTTCGTTGCGTCCTGGCGGGACCTCCGCGCCTCCTGGCTGAAGTCCTATGGGAGCTTCGGCGTGGACAACGAGCGTGCCATCCAAGAGCTCTCGCTGCGCGCGGACCCTTTGAGCGCGGCGATCCTCGTGCGGTTCCTACCCCAGTGGGAAGGGGAGGAGAGGGACCGCGTTAAGCGGGCGAGCCGCGCCCTACGCGGGGTCTCGGACCGGACCGATCAGGTGGAGATCCTCTCCTTCGTGCTGTCGACCCTCCTCGTGACCCTGGTGGCCTTCAAGGTGTCGCGGTTCCTGGTCGACATGAACCGGACTCTGGAGGAGCGGGTGTCCGAAAGGACCCGCGAGTTGGAGCAGGAGGTCCAGGAACGGCGCAAGGTGGAGGCCGCCTTGCGGGAGAGCGAGGAGCGCTACGCCCTGGCGGCCCAGGGAGCCAACGACGGCATGTGGGATTGGGACCTGGACCGCCACGAGCTGTACCTGTCGCCGCGCTGGAAGGAGATGCTCGGGTTCGGCGAGGCCGAGCTGAGCGGCAGCCCCCACGAGTGGTTCGAGCGCGTGCACCCCGAAGACCTGCAGAAGCTCCAGGAGGCGCTGGGTACGCGCTCGGTCTCCTGCTCGGACTCTCTCTTCCAGTGCGAGCACCGCCTGCGGCACCGGAACGGCAGCTACCGCTGGATGCTCGCGCGGGGGATCGCCCTCTGTGACGGCGACAGCCGGGCGACGCGCATCGCGGGCTCCCTGACCGATACCACGGAGCGCAAGAAGGTGGAAGACCAGCTCCTCCACGATGCCTTCCACGATGCCCTGACCGGGCTCGCCAACCGCGCGCTTTTCCTGGATCGGCTGGGCCTTTCGCTCGCCCGCGCGAAGCGGCGCCCGGACTTCCATTTCGCCGTCCTTTTCCTCGACTTTGACCGGTTCAAGCTGATCAACGACAGCCTGGGGCACCTGGCCGGCGACCGGGCACTCATCGCCATCGCCCGCCGGCTCGAGACCTGCGTCCGTCCGGGCGACACCGTGGCCCGGCTGGGCGGCGACGAGTTCGCGGTCCTGCTCGACGACCTCCGGCATCTAGAGGATGTCGAGCCCCTCACGCGGCAGATCGAGGACCGGATGGC
>CAXTNS010000805.1:0-2867 GCA_964245465.1 uncultured Thermoanaerobaculia bacterium | reverse complement strand
GGGTGGAGGCGTACTTCCGGGCGGCGCCGCCGGATTCGGTCGTGCTGCTGGTGGACGGCAAGGTGGGGGCAACCCCGCTGGACGTTCAGGCGTACGAGTACCTGTCGGGCCTGGGGGCGGCGCTCATCGTGGCCGCCACCAAGGTCGACAAGGTCTCGCGCGGCAAGTGGGCCTCGACGGTGAAGGAGGTCCGCAAGACCCTGGGTTTGGGGGATGAGATTCCCGTGATCCCGGTTTCCGCACACTCGGGAGATGGGATCAAGGAGCTCTGGGGTGCCATGGCGCCCCGGCTCGAAGCGAGTGCCAGATGATGATTGACACGAAGAGGAACGACATGGCCAAGTCACAGCAGAATCAAACCGAGAAGGGGAGTGCGGTCGAGGCGCTCGACATTCGGGCGCTCAAGGAGATGAGCATTTCCCAACTCACCCAGATCGCCAAGGATCTGGGCGTCGAGGGCGCCACCGGCATGCGCAAGCAGGAACTGATCTTCAAGGTCCTGCAGGCGCAGACCGAGAAGAGCGGCCTGATCTTCGCCGAGGGGGTGCTCGAGTGCCTCCCCGACGGGTTCGGCTTCCTGCGCGCTCCCGAGTACAACTACCTGCCGGGGCCGGACGACATCTACGTCAGCCCGAGCCAGATCCGGCGGTTCGACCTGCGCACCGGCGACACCATCTCCGGCCAGGTGCGCCAGCCCAAGGAGGGCGAGCGCTATTTCGCCCTCATCAAGGTCGAAGCGGTCAACTTCGAGCACCCCGAGGTCGCTCGCAACAAGATCTTCTTCGACAACCTGACGCCGCTCTATCCCCAGGAGCGGATCAAGCTCGAGGTCTCCGGCGACATGTCGTCGCGGGTCATGGACCTCTCGACGCCCATGGGCAAGGGGCAGCGCGCGCTCATCGTGGCGCCGCCGCGCACGGGCAAGACCATGCTTCTGCAGTCGATCGCCCACTCGGTCGAGAAGAATCATCCGGAGGCGATCCTGATCGTGCTCCTGATCGACGAGCGGCCGGAAGAGGTGACCGACATGCAGCGCTCCGTCCAGGGCGAGGTCGTCTCCTCGACCTTCGACGAGCCCGCGACCCGCCACGTGCAGGTGGCCGAGATGGTGATCGAAAAGGCCAAGCGCCTGGTCGAGCACAAGAAGGACGTGGTGATCCTGCTCGACTCGATCACCCGCCTGGCCCGGGCCTACAACACGGTCCAGCCGCCCTCGGGCAAGGTGCTCTCCGGCGGTATCGACGCCAACGCGCTCCACCGGCCGAAGCGGTTCTTCGGTGCCGCCAGGAATATCGAGGAAGGCGGATCGCTGACCATCATCGCCACGGCCCTGGTCGACACCGGCAGCCGTATGGACGACGTCATCTTCGAGGAGTTCAAGGGCACGGGCAACTGCGAGATCCACCTCGACCGCAAGCTGGTCGACAAGCGGGTCTTCCCCGCGATCGACATCAACAAGTCGGGTACCCGCAAGGAAGAGCTGCTGATGCCCGAGAGCGAGCTCCATCGCGTGTGGGTGCTGCGCAAGGTCCTGAACCCGCTTTCGACGGTGGAGAGCATGGAGCTGCTGCTCGACAAGCTGTCGAAGACCAAGACGAACCAGGACTTCCTGAACGCGATGTCGGGTAAGTAGGGGAGACCTTGCCCAAGCTGCGCGTTGGCATCGTCAACTTCCTGAACAGCAAGCCGCTGGCCTGGGGGTTTTTGAAGGGCCATCACGCGGACCTGTTCGCGCCGAGCTACCACCCGCCAGCCCTGGTGGCACGATTGCTCGCGCAGGGGAACCTCGACATCGGTCTTATCCCGTCGATCGAGGTGCAGCGCATCCCGAACCTGCGGGTGCTGCCCGACATGTGCGTGGCCGCCCGGCACGAGGTGAGGAGCGTGCTCCTGGTCTCACGGGGACCTGTGGAGGAGATCCGCCGGGTGGCTCTCGACCAGAACAGCCGGACCTCGGCGACCCTCGTCCGCATCCTGCTCCGGGAACGCTACGGCCTCACCCCCGAGTACCTGCACGAGAGGCCGGACCCCGAACGCATGCTCTCCGAGGCGGACGCGGCCATGATCATCGGCGACCCGGCGCTGCGGGTGGACCGCGAGCGGTACCGGATCATCGACCTGGCGGAAGAGTGGAACGAGCTCACCGGACTGCCCTTCGTCTTTGCCGTCTGGGCGGTGCGCCCGGAGGTCGACATCCCCGACCTCCCGTTCTACTTCAAGAGCAGCCTGCGCTACGGCCTCTCCTCGCTCGACACCCTGGTGCGGGAATCGGCGGCGGAGCTGGGGCTCGACTCCTCCGAGATCCACTCCTACCTGACGGAGAACCTCTCCTTCTTCCTGAGGCAGGAGGAGATCGAGGGGCTGGAGGAGTTCTACCGCCGGGCGCACGCCCACGGGTTGATCCTGGAGCCCCGGCCCCTCCAGCTCTGGGGCTGACTACCCCTCGCTCTCGCCGTTGCGCGTGCCCACAGTGACGCGGATCTCCCGGATCTCGCCCGCCCGGAGGACGCTCAGGGTGGCTTCCTTGCCGATCCGCTCCTCTTCGAGGAGGGGCAGCAGCTCGCCGGGATGGCGGAGAGGCGTCCCCTCGAAAGCGGTGAGGGCGTCGCCCAGCACGAGGCCTCCCTGGTCGGCCGGGCTCCCGGGCTGTACCGAGGTCACGAGCAGGGCCGTGCCCTGGCCGATCCGCTCGGCGATGTTTGCCGGCAGGCGGACGGGCTGGGTGGCGATCCCCAGGTAGCCCCGCCGCACCGAGCCGTGGGAGAGCAGCGACTCCATCACCCGCCGTACGGTAGACGTGGGGATGACGACCGCCGTGGCCCGGTAGATCCCCGCCGTGTTCACCCCGAGCACCCCTCCCCTGAGGT
>CAXTNS010000804.1:390-2882 GCA_964245465.1 uncultured Thermoanaerobaculia bacterium | reverse complement strand
TGGGCTCGGGATCTCTGCCGCCTACAGTAAGGATTCTTTTTGCAACTGGCAGGTTCATTGAGCATCCTCCTTTTCTTGAGAGTTTGATTCCTGTCACGTTACGAGCAACTGAAGTAGACCGCTTGGCTGGTCGACGGCGAGGTGATCGTCACGACACACGTATAGGTGCCGTCTCCGTTGGCCGTGAAGCTGTCACAGCCTGAGCCGCCGTTGAGGACGGAGTATCCGAGACCGGTGTTGGGCCGCGCCACGATGGTGATCACAGTGCCTTGCGAATACCGGGTCCGCTGACAGTTTGGACCCGGCGTCTTGCTGACGACGATGGCGCAGCCTGAGGGGCTGTTGATGATGAGCAGCGTGGGGCAGTTGCCGCTCTGCACCAGGACCTTGCCGTCATTCAGAACCGGATGGGCCGGCGTGGCCGTTCCGTCTTCGGCGGCAAAGGCGGCGAACGCCGCGAGCATCAGGATCAGAAAACAGAGCATCGGCTTCTTCATTTTTCTCTCCTCTTGGGACGAGCTCCGGGTGGAGCTATCCCTAACGCGGGAAACCCGCGCGAAAGTCATCAAGGGGAAGAGGAGATCGTCGCGCGCTATCCGTGGCGCCTGGAGAGCCGCTCCAGGTCGCGGGCCACCTCGACGGTGCGCCAATGGCCGTCCGGCAGGGCCTCCCGGAGCACCTGATGGCTTTGGCGCAGCAAGGTTTCGGCTCCGGCCGGGTCCCCCAGGGCGAGGCGGAGGTTACCCAGGATGGCGAGCGAAACGCCGAAGTCGGGGTGAGCCGTTCCGATCGTCTCGCGGTGGATCGCCAGGGCCTGCCGCGCCAGGGTTTCCCCGGCCATGGGATCGCCTCTCTTGCCCAGGAGGCGGGCGAGGCTCGCCAGGGTGCGAGCGAGTTGGGGATGCTTCGCTCCCGAAGCCGTGCGGTGAATGCGGACCGCCTCCTCGTAGGCGTGCTGGGCCGCCGCAAGATCACCTTTTTCTTCCAGGATCCTGCCCAGGGTGGTGAGACCGATGGCCACCCTCGGGTTCTCGCCGCCCAGGAGCTTGCGCAGCCTGAACACCGCTTCACGGCAGAGCGGCTCGGCCTTTTCAGGATCTCCGCGATCGGCATAGAGAACGGCGAGGTTGTGGAACCGCATGGCAATTTCGACGTGCTCTTCGCCGTAGACCCGCCGGGCGACCTTCAGGCTCTCCAGGTGGGTGGCCTCGGCCTCTTCGAAGCTCCCTCGTTTCACGAGCAGGACCCCCCAGGTTGTTCAGCATGTTGGCAACGAGCGGGTGGTTGCCGCCATGCACGCGGCGAAAGATGCGGAGAGACTCGCGATAGAGGGCCTCCGCTTCTTTGAAGTCCCCCTTGTTGTCGCGAAGCTGCGCGAGGTTGGCAAGGGTTTCGGCGATCTCCTCGCGATCGTTTTCCCCCTGCGATCGATCCACCGCAAGAGCCTGCCGGAACAACGATTCCGCCTGGCCGTACCGGGCTTGCAGCATGAGGGCGGCGGCCAGGCCGTTCAAGGTCCGGGCCACGGCCGGATCTCCGGGGGTGGCACGGCGGATTTCGAAGGCCCGGCGGTAGGCGGCCTCGGCTTGCCGGGCCTCGTTCCGGGTGAGATGGAACAGGCCCAGGTCTTCGAGGCTCCTGGCGACCTCGGCGTGGTTTTCGCCCAGCCGCTGCCGCCGCAGCTCGAGCGCCTTCTCGAGGAGGGGCCGGGCACGGTCGTCCAGGCCGAGGTTGTGGTAGACGGTGCCGATCGTCCCCATGAGGTCCGCCTGGGTCTCGGGCTGGCCGGCGAGGCGGGTCTCGACCTTGGCAGTCGCCGTGTCGAGGAGCTCCCGGGCGGTCACGGTCTCGCCCCGGGAATGGGCGGGATCGGAGACCTGGAAAAGATCCTTGAGGAACTGGGTGACCTGGAGGGCCTTGTCGCGCTCGCTCCGGATCACGTCGCGCTGGCGGGCAAGGCGGAAGGCCTGGACGGTCATGGCGGCGGCGAGCCCGAGGATCAACAGAGCCGTGACGCTGCCGGCGGTCACGCTCCAGCGGGGGCGCGCCACGAACTTGCGCAGGCGGTACCCCACCGTGGCCGCGCGGGTCGACACGGGCAGGCCTTGGCGGTAGCGCCGCAGGTCCTGGGCGAACAGCTCGACGGAGCCGTAGCGCCTGCCGGGGTCCTTGGCCAAGGCCTTGAGGAGGACGTTGTCCAGGTCCCCGGCCAGCTCGCGCGCGGTGGCCGCGTCCCGCGCCGACAGGCTGGGCCGGCGGGGCTCCTGCTCGATGACCGCCTGTTCGACGGCGCCGATGCGCTTGGGGTCGAACCGGTACGGCAGGCTGCCGGTGAGGAGCAGGTGGAGGAGGACGCCGAGAGCGTACACGTCGCTCGCCGTGGTGACGGGACGGCCGGCGATCTGCTCGGGCTCGCGAAATGGGGCGTCATCAGCCGCTGCCCCGCCACGGTGGTCTGCGCGGAGCGGGCGGCGGCGCCCTCCAGCAGGAGC
>CAXTNS010000804.1:0-380 GCA_964245465.1 uncultured Thermoanaerobaculia bacterium | reverse complement strand
CCGCGGCGCTCCGGCGGCGGTGACCAGGATGTTGGAGGGCTTCAGGTCGCGGTGGACCACCAGGTTCTGGTGAGCGTAGGCCACGGCGGCGCAGACTTCGAGGAAGAGGTCGATCCGCTGGCTGGCGCTCAGGCGTCTCTCGTCGCAATACCGGTCGATGGGCAGGCCGTCGATGTACTCCATCACCAGGTAAGGCAGCCCGTCTTCCGTGGTGCCGCCGTCGAGGAGGAGGGCGATACCCGGGTGCTCCAGCGAGGCGAGGATCTGCCGCTCGGCCCGGAACCGCCGGAGGAGATCCGGCCGGTGGGAGGGATAGCTGAAGACCTTGATGGCGACGCGCTGCTCGTACTCCTGGTCGGCCCGGGCGGCGAGATAGACGG
>CAXTNS010000803.1:0-2884 GCA_964245465.1 uncultured Thermoanaerobaculia bacterium | reverse complement strand
CATTGCCCTGGAAACGGGTGCCCGTGACACGCAGCGTGCCGTCGATCACCACGATGGCGCCGCCGAAGGAGTTGGGATTGTGGCCCGGCAGGTTCACCCGGTTGCCCGTGAAGTCGCCGCCCTGGACCGTCACCACCGCCCCGCGCATGACCATGGCACCGCCCCGGAGCTGCGACGAGTTGCCGCGGAAGGAGGAATTGACGAAGCTGGCCGTGGAGCCTTCGAGCGCCTTGACGGCTCCGCCGCCGGTCTGGGGCGCCGCGGCGCGGTTGTTGATGAACGTGCACGTGCGGAACAGGACGTCGGACTTCGACAGCGTCACGCCGCCGGACTTGCCCGTCTCGGCGCTGAAGCCGTTGCGGAAGATGATCCTCTCGAAGGTCACCAGCTTGCCGCGGGCGCGGTCCGAGTTGACGTAGCGCAGCAGGGCCCGGGCACCGCCGCCGTCGATGGCGACCACCGCCCCGACCGCCGCCCGCACCGTGAACCCCTTGCGGGCGTTGGCGATCTCGAACCCCCTGGCGCCGGGCGAGGGATACGCCCCCGCCGCCATCTCGATCACGCCGCCGTCCGCCACTTTGCTGATGGCCAGGGCCAGGGTCTTCGCGTCCTGAGGTACGCGCACCAGCTTGTTGCTGGCCGCACGGGCCGCGAACGACGGTCCGGCGAACCCCAGAAGCAGGAGGAGAATGGCAAAGACCCTGGGTATACGCATGACAGACTCCTCAAGTCATCCCCGGGATTCAATCCCCAAGGAGTGGTACAACAGGAACGGCGGAAGAATTATTTGGATTTTAGCATGGCCCGGGAGACCTGGCCTCCCAGGCTCTGCTCCGAGCGTCTGTGCCGCGCTGGCTCTGTGGAGGATCAGCAAGTGATGATCTGCGGGCAGAGGATCGCGGTCGTGGGCTTGCAGGTCTCGACGCCGCCGCTGGTGCAGCACTTGAGGGGTGTGCCCGTGCAGGAGCACGTATATCTGCAGTTGGAAGAGCTGGCCGCGTCGGCCTTGGGAGCGCTGGCCAGGGCCAGGGTCAGGGTCAGGAGGGCGAAGGTGAAGCCGGTACAGAGGATCTTGCGCATGGGTGAGCTCCTTTCAGGGTCCGGTCCGCCAGACCCATAGATACAGGAGCATATTAACACTCTACGCGCGCGTGGGCAGCTCCTGGAAGGACTCCGTCTCCATTTGCACCGTCATGTGATGGATGCCGAAGCGGTCGTGCAGGGTGGAGCGAATCTCGGCCAGCACGTCGCAGTCATAGCAGGACTCCTCCACCACGACATGGGCGGAGAGCGTCTCCATGCCGCTCGTGATGGTCCAGACGTGGAGGTCGTGGACCTCGATCACCCCCCGGACCCCGGTCATGGCTTCCCGCACCTCGTCCACGTCGATGTGTGAGGGGGCGCTCTCCATGAGCACCCCGGCCGCCTCCTTGAGCAGGGACCAGGAGGAGTAGGTCACCAGCAGGGCGATCAGCACCGAGGCCGCCGGGTCGGCCCACCGCCAGCCGAAGGCCCAGATGAGGGCGCCGGCCGCGATGGCCTGCACGCTGCCCAGGGCGTCCGTCAGCACGTGCAGCCAGGCGCCCCGGATGTTCAGGCTCTCCGAGCGTCCTTCATGCAGGATCCAGAGCCCCGCCAGGTTGACCAGGAGGCCGCCCACGGCGATGCCCATCATCACGGGCGCGTCCACCTCCGTCGGCTGGCGGAACCGGTGGAACGCCTCGATCAGCACCAGGATGGAGATCGCCACCAGCGTGGCCCCATTGGCGAGCGCGGCCAGGATCTCCATCCGGTGGTAGCCGAAGGTCCGGCGCGAGGTGGGCGGGCGTTGCGCCATCCACATGGCGAAGAGCGAGAGCCCGAGGGCGGCCACGTCCGAGAGCATGTGCCCGGCGTCGGCCAGCAGGGCGAGCGAGCCGGTGAGCCAGCCGCCGACCGCTTCGGCCACCATGTAGGCGGCCGCGAGACCCAGCGTCAGCGCGAGCCGGAGCCGGTTGCGGCTGGAGGCGTGCTGGTGGGAGTGCGAGTGGCCGGTGCCCATGGCACGGGAGAGGTTAGCAAAACGGAGCCCTGGTGGCTCGGCGCTCGGGCTGTAAAGGGTTTGCGCTCTCCCTTCGAGGAGAGTAATATTCCCCCGACGGCTCACCGGGACCTTTGGAACCGGCAGCCGCCATCCCTCCTGCGGGTGGACTCTCCGGATTCCGCTCGCTGATCCCGACAGCGCCGCGCGCTCCTCTCGCGCGGCCCTACCGGCCCCCGGGCTGGTCCGGGCTCAACACCCGGACTGGTTGCCGCGCCCGCGGCCTTTCCGGGGGCCGGATTGTTATCTCTAGTTATCTCTACCTTCCCTACGCTCCCTTGAGCGCCACCGCCGTCTCAGTGAGACCGACGGACGCGCGGCGCCGATCCTTCCTGGGGGTGGCGAGCACCGGCCGGGCCGCCTGGGCGCGGGTGGCCTCAGCGCGCTTCTGGCCCACGATGCGAGCGTAGACGGAGAGGGCCTGCGCCACCACCTGGTCCATGTTGTAGTACTTGTAGGTAGCGAGACGGCCCACGAAGTGCACGTCCGGCCGCTCCTCCGTCAGGGCCTGATACTTCTTGTAGATCTCGGCGTTCTCCGGCCTCGGCACGGGGTAGTAGGGGTCGCCCTCGGCCATGGGGTATTCGTAGACGAGGCTGCTCTTCGGGTGCTCTTGGCCGGTCAGGTGCTTGAACTCGGTGACCCGGGTGTAGAGGTGCTCGTTGGGATAGTTGATCACGGCCACCGGCTGGACCCGCGCTTCGTTCACGGTTTCGAACTGGAACTGGAGCGACCGGTAGGGGAGCTTGCCGTACCGGTAGTCGAAGAACTCGTCGACCGGACCCGTGTAGATCAGCTTTTCGT
>CAXTNS010000802.1:2404-2885 GCA_964245465.1 uncultured Thermoanaerobaculia bacterium | reverse complement strand
ACCGTATCCTGGTCCTGGCCGAAGGCCGGATCGAGGCCATGGGCACCCACGAGGAGCTGCTGGCCCGGGGCGGCCGCTACGCCGAGCTTTTCGAGTTGCAGGCCGCCGGCTACCGCTGAAGTTCCCCCGAAAAAGCTCCCCCGAAAAAGTCCCGGAAAAAATTTCGCCGAAAAAGCCGTCCGGACCGGCTCGCTTTTGCCCACCCCGAGCACCGTCTCTTTCAGGGTTACTTCTGGTTTTCGACAGCGTGGGGCAGGGCTTCTGCCTGTAGTTCGTGCCCGTGAATCCGGGGCCGGTGCTGGGTGACAAACCCTAGCGTGGGGATTTGCTGTCCACAGCATGCGGTCTCTCTTGTTCGCCGAAGGAGGATTGGAGAATGAAGAACATGAAGTGGGTCAAGAGTTTCCTCATTTCCGAAGGGGTGGTTCTGGTGTTGCTTCTGGCGCCGGTCGCCGTCACCGTCGCCGTCGCCGCCGTCGAG
>CAXTNS010000802.1:0-2394 GCA_964245465.1 uncultured Thermoanaerobaculia bacterium | reverse complement strand
CGCCGGCCGGGTTCGACAACGTCACCAACGGATTCACGGACCAGACGACGTTCGACCTGGACCGCGAGGTCTTCGAGGAGTTCGAGGTGATCGCGGATGGTCTGGGGCCGGTCTACAACGCCCAGGCCTGCCGGGAGTGCCACCAGAACCCCGTGACCGGCGGACCCAGCCAGGTCACCGAGTTGCGGGCGGGCCGGCTCGATCCCTTCGGCACCTTCAGCAATCCGCCCGGAGGATCGCTGATCAACGACCGCGCCATCAACGCCGCGATCCAGGAGCGCCTCACCACGGCCGAGAACGTGGTGGACACCCGCTCTTCGCTCAACGTCCTGGGCGACGGCTTCGTCGAGGCCATTCCGGACAGCGAGTTCACCCGCATCCAGAACGCCCAGCCCTCCGGCATGAAGGGCACCATCATCCGCGTGCCGGTCCTCGAGGCCGCCGCGGGTACCACGCGCATTGCCCGCTTCGGCTGGAAGAACCAGCACGCCAGCCTGCTCTCCTTCTCGGCGGACGCCTACCTGAACGAGATGGGCATCACCAGCCCGCTCCAGCCCACGGAGAACACCTCCATGGGCAACTCCGTGGCGGCGTTCGACACGGTCGCCGATCCGGAAGAGGCGCCGACGGCGGCGAACCCCTTCGGTCCGGACGTCGAGTTCTTCGCCCGCTTCATGCGCGCCACCAAGGTCCCGCCGCGTGACACGGCCCTGGCGAATACGGCCGCCGCTCAGGCCGGCGCGTCGCTCTTCGTTTCGGTCGGCTGCGCCAACTGCCACACCCCGACGATCACCACCGCGCCCGCGGGGACCGTGTTCAACGGCGGCAAGTTCGTGGTCAACGCGGCTCTGGGCGACAAGATCATCCATCCCTATAGCGACTTCATGCTGCACGACGTGGGCACGGGCGACGGCATCATCCAGAACGGCGGTTCGGTGACCCGCACCAAGATGCGCACTCCGCCGCTGTGGGGCCTGCGCACCAAGTCCCGGCTCATGCACGACCTGTTCAACACCACGCGCCACAACACCATCCTGCGCCACACGAACGAGGCCGAGCCGGTCATCCAGAACTACATCAACCTGAGCACCACGAACCAGAACAACCTTCTCACCTTCCTCAATTCGCTGTAGATCCTCTCAAGGACCGGCCGGGAGCGCCTCGGCCGGTCCCTCCTTTTTTGGAATTCCAGGCCGGCTCCAGGGTTTGAAGGTAGAGACCCTCGCGTTGACGCGAGTGGGGAAACTCGCATATCGTCGAGCCTATCCAAGAAACGATGCCGGGACGCGATAGGAAAGTGATCTAGAAATTGAGTGGGGAAAACTCCGCTCCGGTCAACTCGCGAGCTTCAGTGAACTCACGAGAATATTGGGACCGGCGCTTTTCTGGGGATTGGGACGCTCTGGGAGGCCACGAGCAGTCCAGGGCGTTCATGGACCTCCTGGTCAAGTTCCTGCCGGCCGCTCTTCACGAAGAGATCGCCGCCGGGGGATGGTCGATCCTCGACTGCGGCTGCGCTATGGGCGACGGCACGGCGGTGCTGGCCGCCGAGTTCCCGCGCTCCCGGGTGAGCGGCTTTGACTTCAGCCCCGCGGCCGTGGACGCGGCCCGCCGCGGCTATCCCGGCCTCGACTTCTTCGTCAGCGACTTCGAGGGGCTCGACCGCGAGGCGGACGTGCTTGTCACCTCCCACTGTCTCGAGCACCTCGACGTTCCGGTGTCCGCCCTGCGGCATCTGGTCGCCCGGGCCCGGCGGTGCCTGCTCGTGCTCGTCCCCTTCCTGGAGCCCTATCCGCCCCATCACGAGCACCGGCGGGTGATCCATGCCTCGACTTTCCCGAAGGAGGTGGAGGGCTGGCGGATGAGCCACCGTATCATCCTCCCTCCCGTCTCCCAGTCGCGGACCCACCAGCTCCTCCTCGTGTACCGGCCTGCGGACGTCGCGGGCGCCAACCCGGCGGTCGACCAGCGGATGGAGCTGGCGGCCCTGGAAGAGACGGTCTCCGAGCTCAGCCGGAGCCTGGAGACCGCCGTGACGGCGCGCGAGAAGGCGGAACAAGAGGCGGCCAATCTGCGCGTGGAGCTGGAGAGCTGGCGCTGGGACGCCACCAGCGCCCGCCGGGAGCTCTCGCACCTCCAGTCCTCCCGCCTCTGGCGCGTGGCGAGCGTCTACTGGGAGCTGCGGCGCCGTCTGGGGCTGTCGAGCCGGTCCCCGCGCGCCAACGGCAACGCCGCCGCCCCCGAGGAGCGCCGCGCGCTGCTGCAATCCCTCTCGGAGGCGGAGGCAGGGCTCTCGACGCTGGCCTACCACCTCGACGCGGACCTGTCGGAGTTCCCGCAGGACGAGGTCCTGCCCGAGATGGAGGTGTCCGGCGTCCAGGGCCACTACAAGGA
>CAXTNS010000801.1:0-2901 GCA_964245465.1 uncultured Thermoanaerobaculia bacterium | reverse complement strand
TGTCGGCGGCATCGTGGCCTTCTTCCTGCTGCTCATGGTGGGGCTCGGCCTCATCGGGGTGCTATGGCAGAATCTGCTCCAGCGGACCCGGGAGCTGGGGCTGCGGCGGGCGGCGGGCGCTTCGCGGACGGCCGTCCACAAGCAGGTGTTCTTCGAGCAGGTCATTCTGACGAGCCTGGGGGTGCTGCTGGGGGCGGTCTTGATCGTCCAGTTGCCGATCTTCGATCTGATCGGTTTCGTCCGTCCGGCGGTCTATATGGGCGGGTTCCTGGTCTCGATGGCGGCGGTCTATCTGATCGCGGTGCTCTGCGCCCTCTATCCCAGCGCCATGGCCGCGCGGATGCAGCCCGCCGAGGCCCTGCGTTATGAGTAGCCCATGATCCTGATCGTCGACGACGACCCGTCGGTGGTGGCCTCGCTGGGCCTCCTCCTCAAGCGCCACGGCCACCCCACGCGGGGAGCCCGGTCGCAGGAGGAAGCCCTCGCCCTGCTGCGCGAGCAGGACTTCGACCTGGTGCTCCAGGACATGAACTTCTCCCGCGGTACCATGGGCGAGGAGGGCCTCGAGCTGCTCGGGGAGATCCGCCGGCTGCGGCCCCGGCTGCCGGTGATCCTGATCACGGCCTGGGGGTCGATCTCGCTCGCCGTCGAGGGCATGAAGGCAGGGGCCGCCGACTTCGTCACCAAGCCGTGGAACAACGCCCAACTCCTCCAGTCCGTGGAGACGGCCCTGTCGCTCGCCCAGCAGGGAGACGGCAAGGGCGCGCCGGCGAGCCGCGAGGATCTCGACCGGCGCTTCGATTTCAGGGGATTGACCGGCGCGGACCCGAAGTTCCTGAAGATCCTGGAGCTGATCGGCCGCGTGGCGCCAACCGACGCCTCGGTGCTCATCACGGGCGAGAGCGGCACGGGCAAGGAGCTGATCGCCGAGGCCATCCATGGGAACAGCCGGAGGAAGGATGGCCCGTTCGTCAAAGTAAACCTGGGCGGCATCTCCTCGACGCTCTTCGAAAGCGAGATGTTCGGCCACGTCAAGGGCGCCTTCACCGACGCCCGGGCGGACCGCAAGGGGCGCTTCGAGCTGGCCGACCGGGGGACGATCTTTCTGGACGAGATCGGCGAGGTCGATCCCGCGGCCCAGGTGAAGCTGTTGCGGGTGCTCCAGGACCGCTCCTACGAAGTCCTGGGATCGAGCCACGCGCGGACGGTGGACGTGCGGGTGGTCTCGGCCACGAACCGGGACCTTTCTGAGATGGTGGGCAAGGGGCAGTTCCGCGAGGACCTCCTCTATCGCCTGAACCTGATCGCCGTGCGGCTGCCGGCCCTGCGCGAGCGGAGAGGCGACGTGCCCCTGCTCGCCCGGCACTTCCTTGACCTCTCCGCCCGCACCTACCGCCGTGGGCCAGTCCAGATCACCGACCGCGCCCTCTCCTGGCTTCAGGACCAGCCCTGGCCGGGTAACATCCGCCAGCTCAAGCAGACGATCGAACGGGCCATGCTCGTGCTCGACGGCGACCGGCTGGACGCGGCCGACCTCGTGGCCCTCTCCGGCCTCGAAGAGCGCGAGGCGCGGGGCACGACGACTTTGCCCAGCCCGGGCGCGATGACGCTCGACGAGATGGAAAAGGCCATGATCGTCAAGTGCATGCGGCACTACGAGGGCAACGTCACCAAGGTCGCGGAGGCTTTGGGTTTATCCCGAGCTGCGCTCTACCGCCGGTTCGAGAAATACGGTCTGGAGCCGCATTGAGAGCTCCCATGCTCTCTTTCATTGTTTTTTCCCGTCAAACAATGTCTGAGCCCAAAAAACAATGTTCGGCGGCTTCAAACAATGTTGGGCCGGCTCAAACAATGTTCCACGGCTTCAAACAACGTTTGAGCCGAAAAAACAATGTTTCTTGGGAAAAAACAATGAAAAAAAGGCCGGGCGCCTGAAACAGGCCTTCCATGAGCCTGCGCGCCAAGATCATCGTCTACCTGGTCCTGATCCACGCCGTCCTGGCGGTGATCTCGTTCGTCGTCCTGCGGGAAGACCCGTTGTGGCTGCTCGCGGTCGAGGGCCTGTTCGTCCTCTCGGTCGTCCTCGGCTTCTTCCTGGTGCGGGCGTTCTTCGTCCCCCTGGACCTCATCCGCACCGGAGCCGAGCTGATCGGCGAGCGGGACTTCACCTCCCAGTTCCGCGAGGTGGGGCAGCCGGAGATGGACGCCCTGATCCGGATCTACAACCGGATGATCGACCGGCTGCGCGAGGAGCGCCTGAAGCTCCAGGAGCAGCACTACTTCCTGGAAAAGATCCTCGCCGCCTCGCCGGCCGGCATCGTGACCCTGGACTTCGACGGCCGGGTGGATTCCGTCAATCCCGCGGCCGGGCGCCTCCTCCAGGCCGATCCCGAGGAGATGAAGGGGAAGGACCTGCTGGAGATGGGCTTGATGGGGCCAGCTCTTGCCGCCATCCCGCTGGGAGGATCCGAGGTGCTGTCCCTCCAGGGCGGCCGGCGCATCAAGGCCTCGCGGGCCGAGTTCTTCGACCGTGGCTTTTCCCGCAGCTTCCTTCTGCTCGAAGAGCTGACGGAGGAACTGAGGGCGTCGGAGAAAGCGGCCTACGGCAAGCTGATCCGCATGATGTCCCACGAGATCAACAACTCCGTGGGAGCCGTCGGCTCGCTCCTCGACTCCTTCCGTGGTTACGGAGATCAGCTCGGCGAAGAGGACCGGGACGACTTCCTCCAGGCGACTACGGTGGCCATCACCCGTCTCGAAAACCTGCGCGTCTTCATGAACGGTTTCGCCGAAGTCGTCCGCCTCCCGCCGCCGGACTGCCGCGCGACCGACCTCCGCCGACTCGTGGACGAAATTCTCCTCCTCCTGCGTCCGGATCTCGATCGCCGACGCATCCGCGTG
>CAXTNS010000800.1:0-2907 GCA_964245465.1 uncultured Thermoanaerobaculia bacterium | reverse complement strand
CTTCCCGGGTGAGCACCATCCAAGGCGTCTTCAGGATCAGCTTCGCCCAGCGCAGCAGCCCCGGCACCCAGCCGAGCCGGGGCATGCCCCTTGACCGGTATCTCGTATAGATCAGCACGTTGTGCTTGCCGTAGCTCACCCCTTGCCGGTAGATGCTCCCGAGGCCATGCCGGTGGCGGATGTTGACCACCGCGTCGGGCACGAACTCGAAGGAGTACCCCGCGAGCTGGATGCGCCAGCAATAGTCCGTGTCTTCCAGCGCGGGCAGGGTCTCGTCGAAGCCGCCCACGGCCTCGTGGACCGCCCGCCGAACGCCCAGTCCGCCGCCGCCCGCGTGGGGAAGGAAGGGCGGGTAGTCGTACCGGGTGAGGCCGTTCCGCTGAGGATTGAGATGGGTCCGCTGCACCCATTCCGGATTGAGCTTCTCGTTGTCGTACCGGCAGGCCACTAAATCGTGCACCGCGAGAGCCCGTCCCATGGTCTCCAGCCAGCCGAGGGCCACCTCGTCGTCCGCGTCCACGAACAGGAAGGCATCGCCCGTGGCCGCCGCCGCCCCGAGGTTGCGCGCGTGGGCCTGCCCCCGGCGGTCCGAGGCGTCGACCACCCGCAGGCCCGGGAGCCGGTCCCCGTAGCTCTCCGCGATCTGCCGCGACCGGTCCGTCGAGCCGTTGTCGGCCACGATCACCTCCCACTCCCCCGGCCAGCTCTGGCGGGAGAGCGCCGCGAGCTGCACGGCGAGCGTGGACGCCGCGTTCAGGCAGGGGATCACGACGCTCAGCTTCAAGGGACTGGCCATACGAGCGGGAGATGATAGCCCAGGGACAGGGGACGGGCCTGATACCATCCTCCTCCGTGACCCCGCCTCCCGTTACGCCACAGCGGAGGATCACCGGAGAATCCCTCCTCTTCTGGGCTCTCCTGGTCCTGCACCTGGCTCCCCTCTGGCTCCTACCCTTCATCCCCACTCAGGACGGGCCGGGGCACCAGGCGCTCGCCTTCATCCTCCGCCAGTACGGCCGGCCCGAGGCGGGGCTGCTGCGCGAGTACTACCTGCCGAACCGGGAGGCCCTGCCGAACTGGTTCTACTTCTTCCTGATGAGCCGGATGCTGGGGTTCGTCTCCATCCCCATGGCGGAGAAGCTCCTGCTCACCGCTTACGTCCTGCTGCTGCCGCTCTCCGTGCGCTACACCCTGCGGGCGATCGATCCGCGGGCCGGGTTCCTCGCCGTCCTCGCCTTCCCTTTCCTCTACAACTTCATGTTCCAGATGGGGTTCTTCAACTTCTGCTTCAGTCTGGCGGCCTTCTTCTTCGCCGCCGGCTACTGGCTGAAACACCAGGAGGAGATGACGCCGCCGCGGACGGTCTGGCTCGCTGTTCTGATCCTCTGGGTCTACTTCTGCCATCCCGTGACCCTGGTGGTCACCGTCGCGACCCTGCTGCCCCTGGCGGGATGGCGGATGCTGCTGGGGCTTCGGAGAGGGTTGCTCGCTCCCATCCTCGCCAGTCTGCCAGCCTTGGCGCTCATGGCTTTCTTCGTTGTCCGGCGTACGGGCTCGAAGCTCTCCTTCCTGCCGCTCTGGGTCAAGCTCAAGCATCTGGCGGGTCTCTACTCCCTGGCCTCGGTCAGCCGCTGGACGATTCCCCTGGCGGCCGCCCTGGCCCTGCTTTTCTATGGGATCGCCGCGCTCTGCCTGTGGAGACGGCGGCAGAGATCCCTGGAGACGGGCGATGGATGGCTGCTGGCCGTGGCCGTCCTGACCGTGGCCTGCCTCGCCGCGCCGAGTGAGCTCTCCGGGGGCGGGTTCATCAACCACCGTCTGGTCCTCTTCCCCTTCCTGGCCCTGATCCCCTGGTTCGCCACCTTCGACCATCCGGCCTGGAGGAGGAGGGCGATCCAGACTGCCGCCGCGGGCCTCGCGCTGGCCTTTCTGGCCATCTTCACCTGGATGTGGAAAGAGATCGACAAGGGGATCTCTCGCATCGTGGCCGCCGGGCGCCACGTCGAGCCGGACCACACCCTCCTGTTCCTTTCCTACGCCCACCCGGGGGAGCGGGCGGACGGCCAGCCGCTCGTCTTCCGGACCTGGCCCTTCGTCCACGCGAGCGGCTACATCGGAGCGGAGAAGCGGCTGGTCGACCTCTCCCTCTACGAGGCGAGCGAAGACTACTTCCCGATCTACTTCAACCCCCGCCTTGACCCCGCTCGCCGCCTCGCCACCGTCCCTCTCGGCATCGAGACCACGCCCCCGCGGGTCGATCTGCTCGGTTATCCCAAACGCACCGGAGGGAGGATCGACTACGTCCTCCTCTGGGGATTGCGGGACGAGCAGCGGAGCGACCCAGCAGTGCGGGAGACCCTGCGCCAGCTCGCGGCGGCGTACGAGATGGTCGAGGCCTCACCGGGAGGAGAGGTGAGGTTGTTCCGGCTCCGATAGCCCCTCTCCCTGTCTTTGCGACATGATCCGCCGGTGCCGTCCCGCCGACCTCTCTTCCTGATGGCCCTCTCGGCCGTCTGCTTCGCCGTCATGGCGCTGGCGGCGAAGCTCGCCTCGGCGGAGCTGCCGGGCGCGCAGGTGGCCTTCCTGCGCTTCGCGGTCATGATGGTGCCGGTTCTCGCCGTGCCGTCCGTGGCGAAGAAGGCGTTCACGTTCCAGCGCCTGGACATCCTGCTCTACCGCGGTCTGTTCGGCGGCGTCGGCGTGCTGCTGTACTTCCTGGCCATCGAGCATGTGCCGGTGGGGATCGCGACGCTCCTCAACTACTCCTCGCCTATCTTCAGCGTCGCCTTCGCCGCTCTCTTCCTGGGCGAGGCGGTCGACCGGCGGCTGTTCCTGCCGCTGGTCATGGCCGTCACGGGCATGATGCTCGTGGCGCTGGGGGGAGGAGCGGGAGGCGGATTGCGCCTC
>CAXTNS010000799.1:0-2910 GCA_964245465.1 uncultured Thermoanaerobaculia bacterium | reverse complement strand
GTCCCTGGCCGTCGTGGGCACGGTGTCCGTGGTGCGCGATCCTGGCCGGAGGCGGGAGGGTGGATAGGGGCGGATCATCCTGTGGCTCCGGCAGGGGTGCGTCGTAGGGAGGGCTGCCACAGCGCCCGAGGCCGTGGCCTCGGCCCTGCTGCGCGCCCTGGGCCTGCCGCAGAGCGGGGAGCTTCCGCCTCCCCCCGGCGGGTGCCGCTGGGCGCCGCCGCCGGTCGCCGTGGCCGGGTACGGCGAGCCCCGGCGGGGAGCGCCCCGGGGGATCGAGAGCGCGGAGTACCTGGAGAACCTCCGCTCGCTGGGTTATCTGTAGGGTCTGTGAGGCCGGAATGCCTGGCCGGCCGCGCGGTGTTCCCTTTTTGACTTTTGGATCTTGGGCGCGCAATCGCGGTCAGCCGCACCCATAGAAGAAGGAGATCCTTGTATGCCCAGGCGAATCGTTCTGGCCCTGCTCGCTGTCGCGGCGGCGCCGGTCGCTGCGGAGACCCCCATGCAGATGCACACGTCGGTCGAGAGGCCCGCCGAGAAGCGGAACAACGAGCGGATCGTCTATCCGGAGTCGTCCCGTGGGGAGCAGGTGGACGACTACCACGGCGTCAAGGTCCCCGACCCCTACCGGTGGCTGGAGGACCTCGACTCCGAGCAGACCCGGGCGTGGGTGGAGGCCCAGAACCGGGTGACCTCGGCGTACCTGGCGGCCATCCCCGAGCGGGAGCCGATCCGCAAGCGGCTGACCGAGCTGTGGAACTACGAGCGCTACGGCGTGCCCGCCCAGCACGGCGGGCGCTACTTCTTCACCCGCAACGACGGTCTCCAGAACCAGAACGTCCTCTACCGGGTGGACACCCTGGACGGCGAGCCCAGGGTCGTCCTCGATCCCAACACCCTGTCCACGGACGGCACGGTGGCCCTCTCCGGCATGAGCGTCAGCGAGGGCGGCAAGCTCCTCGCCTACGGCCTCTCCTCCGGCGGTTCGGACTGGCAGGAGTGGAAGGTGCGCGAGGTCGAGACCGGGCGTGACCTGGCGGACCACCTGCGCTGGGTCAAGTTCTCCTCCGCCGCCTGGACCCACGACGACAAGGGATTCTTCTACAGCCGCTTCGACGAGCCCAAGGAGGGCCGCCCGCTGGAGGAGGCCAACTTCTACCAGAAGCTCTACTACCACCGGATCGGCACGCCGCAGTCGCAGGACGAGCTCGTCTACGAGCGGCCCGACCAGAAGGAGCTGGGCTTCGCCTCCCTGGTCACCGAGGACGGCCGCTATCTCGTCATCCACGCCTGGAAGGGCACGGAGACCGACAACGGCATCTACTACAAGGACCTCTCGAAGCCCGGCTCCCCGGTCGTTGAGCTGCTCGGCAGCTTCGACGCGGCCTATGGTTTCATCGGCAACGACGGCCCGGTCTTCTGGTTCCAGACCGACCTGAACGCCCCCCGCGGCCGGGTGGTCGCCGTCGACCTGCGCAACCCGGGCCGGGAGCACTGGCGCGAGCTGATCCCCCAGACCGCGGAGACCCTTCAGGGGGTCGCCTGCCTGAACGACACCTTCGTGGCCCTGTACCTCAAGGACGCCCATTCCCAGGTGCGGCAGCTCGACCTCTCCGGCAAGCCCCTGCGCGAGTTGGAGCTGCCCGGGCTCGGCTCGGTCGACGGCTTCACCGGCAAGCGCAAGGACAAGGAGACATTCTACGGCTTCACGGGCTTCACGGCGCCGGGCACGATCTACCGCTACGACCTGGAGACGGGGCAGAGCACCATCTTCCGCCAGCCGAAGATCGCCGGCTTCGACCCCGGCCGGTACGAGACCCGGCAGGTCTTCTACACCAGCAAGGACGGCACCCGCGTCCCCATGTTCCTCACCTACAAGAAGGGCCTGAAGCTCGACGGCGACAACCCGGTCTTCCTCTACGGCTACGGCGGGTTCAACGTGTCGGTGACGCCCTCCTTCTCGGTCAACCAGGTGGTGTGGATGGAGCGCGGCGGCATTTCCGCGGTCGCCAACCTGCGGGGCGGCGGCGAGTACGGCGAGGAGTGGCACCAGGCGGGGAGCAAGCTCAGGAAGCAGAACGTCTTCGACGACTTCATCGCCGCCGGCGAGTGGCTGATCGCCAACCACTACACCTCGCCGAAGAAGCTCGCCATCGCCGGCTACAGCAACGGCGGCCTGCTCACCGCGGCCTCCATGGTGCAGCGGCCCGACCTCTTCGGCGCCGTGATCGTGGGCGTGGGCGTGCTCGACATGCTGCGCTTCCACAAGTTCACCATCGGCTGGGGCTGGACGTCGGACTACGGCTCGCCGGACGATCCGGAGGAATTCAAGGTCCTCTACGCCTACTCGCCCTACCACAACCTGAAGCCGGGGACGGCCTATCCGCCGGCGCTGATCACCACGGCCGACCACGACGACCGGGTGGTGCCGGCCCACAGCTTCAAGTTCGCGGCGGCCCTGCAGCGGGCCAACGGCGGGCCGGGCCCGTCGCTGATCCGCATCGAGACCCGCGCCGGCCACGGCGGCGGCAAGCCCGTCTCGAAGAAGATCGAGGAGGCCGCCGACGAGCTGTCCTTCCTCTTCGAGGCCCTGCGGGGCCATGGGAAGGGAACGGGGATGCAGAAGGCGTCGGGACGGTGAAGAAGGCGGGATTGCTGCTCGCCGTCTTCTGTCTTGGCATCATCGCCCCGCTTCCTGCCCAGCAGAAACCCAGCCGCGAGCAGGAGCTGGCCGCCCTGCGCTCCGAGATCGCCCGCCTGACCTCCCGGCTGGCGGAGGCGCGGCGCCAGCAGACGGGGCTCCAGGGCGAGATCCAGGCGGTCGAGGTCGACCTGCGGCTCCAGGAGGCGCGGCTGGCCGAGGCGGCGGCGGCGCGCGACCTCGCGGCCCGGCGGGTGGCGGAGGGGGAGCGC
>CAXTNS010000798.1:0-2911 GCA_964245465.1 uncultured Thermoanaerobaculia bacterium | reverse complement strand
CTTCCATTCCCCCCATACTCCGCCGCCCCTTCATCCCGCCGCAGCTCGTTGTTCTCCACCGCCGCCTCGTCCGCCAGCCGCGTGAGCACCGAGGGCGCCCAACGGGAGGTGCTCTGCCAGCCGGGGCGGGCTTCCTGGCCGTCCTCTCCATTGGGACCGGGGAGCATGCGGTCCGCCAGCTCCAGGAGACGGGCCGTCAGGTTGGGCAGCACCGTATTGGCGATGGCAATGGCCTTGGCCTGGGTCGTCAGGGTGAGGCTGGGCTCGCCGTAGCGGCAGGCTTCCAGGATGCGCCGGGCGGCCCGCCTCCCCGCCATCGAGGCCAAGGGCAACGAATCCGTGACGGCGAACCAGGTGAACTCCTCGTCCCGTTTCCCCTTGAACCGGGCGTTGACGTGGGAGCCCGTGCGCATCAGCCCCGGGCAGACGGTGGTGACATAGATCCCCTCCTTGGCCAGCTCGGTCCGCAGGCCGTCCGACAGGCCGACCAGGGCGAACTTGCTGGCGCTGTAGGGGACGAGGTGGGGGATGGCGACCCGCCCGCCGATGGAGGCGATGTTGACGATGCGGCCGGTCTCCCGCCGGCGCAGGTGGGGGAGGGCCGCCATCGTGGCATAGAGCGGACCCCAGAAGTGAACCTTCAGGGCCTCTTCGAAGTCCTCCAGCGTCATGTGCTCCAGGGGGCCTACCTGGATGACGCCGGCGTTGTTGATGAGGATGTCCAGCCGGCCAAAGCGCTCGGCCGCCGCGTCGACGGCCCACTGGATCTCGTCGCGTTCGGAGACGTCGCAGGGGAGGGCCAGCACCCGTTGCCCGCCGAGGGCGGTCAGCTCGCGGCGGGCGAGGTCGAGCTCTTCAGGGTCACGGGCCAGGATGGCCAGCCGTGCCCCCTGGGCTACCAGCTCCCGGGCCATGAGCAGGCCCAAACCGCGCGAGCCGCCGGTGATGACGGCCACGCGGTCACGGAACTGGATGGGCGGGCGCCGCCGCAACGCTCGTGCCGCGGCGGCGACTCCGGCTCCGGCCAGGAGGACGGCTGCCGGCCCGGCCAACCGTCTCAGGCCTTCGCGAGCGGAGGTCTTCATGCGTCGTAGTCTCCTCCGTTGCCTCCGTTTGCTCCATAGTGGTGGTGGTGATGGAAGCCACCGTTGCCGTCCGGCTTGAGGACGACCTTGATGCAGTCGTCCGTCTTGTCCCGGAAGGTCTTGTAGCCCCAGGGGGCGTCATCGAGGCCGAGCCGGTGGGTGATCAGGCGAGAGGGATCGATCTCGCCGTTCAGGATCTTTTCCAGGAGGGGCTTCATGTAGCGGTGCATGTGCGTCTGCCCCATCTTGAAGGTGAGCCCCTTGTTCATCGCGGCACCCATGGGCACCTTGTCGAGGAGCCCGCCGTAGACGCCGATGATCGATACGGAGCCACCCTTGCGGCAGGCCATGATGGCCTCGCGCAGAACGTGGGGACGGTCGGTCCCCAGGCGCACAGTCTGCTTGACCTTGTCGTAGCGGGCGTCCAGCGTGGTGCCGTGCGCCTCCATGCCCACGGCGTCGATGCAGCGGTCCGGACCGAGCCCGCCGGTCATGTCCTTGAGGACGTCGAGGACGCTGTCGACCTCTTCATAGTCGATCACCTCGGCGCGGCCCCAGGTCTGAGCGAGCAGCAGCCGCTCGGGGAATCGGTCGATGGCGATGACCCGTCCGGCGCCCAGCATCCAGGCACTCTGGATGGCGAACTGGCCCACGGGGCCGCACCCCCAGATCGCCACCGTGTCACCGGGCTCGATGTCGCAGTTCTCCGCCGCGAAATAGCCGGTGGGGAAAATGTCCGAGAGGAAGAGGACCTTCTCGTCCTCGATCCCATCGGGCACCTTGAGAGGGCCGACGTCCGCGAAGGGTACCCGGGCATATTCGGCCTGGCCGCCGGCGTAGCCGCCCATCATGTGGGTGTAGCCATAGAGACCCGCGGGGCTGTGGCCCATCATCTTCTCCGCGATCCAGGCGTTGGGGTTCGAGTTGTCGCAGAGCGACCAGAGCTCCTTCTTGCAGAAGAAGCACTCGCCGCAGGAGATGGTGAAGGGAACGACCACGCGGTCGCCGGTCTTCAGGTTCTTGACTCCTGGGCCGACCTCCACCACCTCACCCATGAACTCGTGGCCGAGGATGTCTCCTTTCTTCAGGGAGGGCATGTAGCCATCGTAGAGGTGGAGGTCCGAGCCGCAGATCGCCGTCGAAGTGATCTTCACGATGGCATCGCGGGGGTTCAAAATTTCAGGGTCGGGCACCGTCTCGACCCGCATGTCGGTCTTGCCGTTCCAGCAGACTGCTTTCATGTCGTATCTCCCGGCCTCGTCGAGGCTCTGTTGCAGGTTCTCAGAAGGGGCTGTGCACGGTGCGGCCGATCAGCGAGCGCGTACCGTGGGACTGGCCCTCGGTGGTCGCGACCTCGCCGGTCTCCAAAAGTTGCTTGAAGCGGCGGAGGTCCTCCAGAACCTGCCGCTCGGTTACCGAGGCGAACACCTTGCCGACGGCCTGGCCGACCGGGTTGGCGGAGGCGAGCTCCATGGTGATCCGCACGATGGTGCCGCGTCCGTTGGCGTCGTCCTCGAAAAAGACCGTGCCGGCGTTGTGGATCTGGGAGCCCGGCAGCGAGCGCCAGGAGATGAGCTGGTCCTGCCGCTCCTCGACGATCTCGGCGTCCCATTCGACACTGAAGCCGAGCGGGCTCTTGCCCACCCAGTGCGAGCGGCCGTCGCCCAGGTCGTTGACCTCGTCGAGGTGCTTCATGAACTGGGGGAGGTTCTCGAAGCGACGCCAGAAGGCGTACAGCTCGGCGCGCGGCTTGCCGATGGTGAGGGCGGCCTCGACGGGCGCGGCGGCGATGGCGTCGGAAGCGCGCTGCGCCACCGCCTCCGGCA
>CAXTNS010000797.1:0-2913 GCA_964245465.1 uncultured Thermoanaerobaculia bacterium | reverse complement strand
ATGGACCTGAAGCGCGGTATCGACAAGGCCGTTGCCGCCACCGTCGAGCAGATCCCCAATCCCCGCCCCGCCGGCTGGGTCGTGGACCTGACCGGCACCCTGCCGGTCGAGACCGTGGCCGATCTGAACCGCTTGGGCGACGAGGTCAAGGCCCGGACGGGCGCCGAGCTGGCCGTCGTGGTGATCCCCACGACCGGCGGCGCCGATCCCCACGAGTTCGCCGCCCGCCTGTTCAACACCTGGGGCATCGGCGAGCGCGGCAAGGACAACGGCGTCCTCGTCTTCGCCGCCCTGGACGACCGCGCCGCCGAGATCATCCTCGGCAACGGGGTGGACGACGACGCCAAGGTGCTCAAGAGCGAGTCCATCATGCAGCGGCAGATGGTGCCTCGGTTCCGCGAAGGCGATGCCGCCGGTGCCATCTCGCATGGCGCCCAGGCCTGTGCCAACTGGATTCTCGGCCCCGCGTCTCAGCCGAGCCCCGCTCCTTCCGTGCCGGCCTTCGCGCACGAGCCGGCACCCGCGGCGAGCCCCGGCTTCGATCCCTGGAATCTTCTACCCTTCGGGCTGCTGGGCTCCGCCGGGCTTGGCCTCGGGCTCCTGCTGCGCAAGCCCCGCTGCCCCCGTTGCCGGGAAAAGATGGCGAAGCTCGACGAGGTGGCGGATGACGCCTACCTCCAGCCTTCCGAGCAGCTCGAGGAGCGGCTCGGCAGCGTCGACCACCAGATCTGGACCTGCCTGGCCTGCGGCGAGCGGACGAAGCGCCGTAGCGTGCGGTTCTTCTCGGGCTACGCGGACTGCCCGCAATGCTCGGTCCGGGCTCTGTGGTCCACGACCACCACGCTTCAGTCAGCCACCTACGACAGCGGCGGGCTCGTCCGCATCGACGAGGAATGCGCGAATTGCTCACACCACAACTCGTTCACCCGCTCGACGCCCAGGAGGCAGAGGCCTTCTTCCTCCAGATCGAGCTTTTCCTCGTCGGGTTCCTCCCGTTCTTCGGGCTTCGGTGGAGGCCGCTCCTCCGGGCGAGGGGCCAGCGGACGCTGGTAGAAAGAGAAATCTCCGTCTTGAGCCCGTAGGGCGGGGAGACTCGTAGCCCAAGGTGTGAACCCTAGGGAGGCGGTGACGTCCTCCGGATTTCCTCGATCCCGTCTCGCCCATGACGGGCTTGGAAACGGGTAGCGCCCCGGTTCCCCAGGGTTGATATCCTGGGCTACGAAATCTCCCCGCCCTACGGGCTCAAGAAAGAAACCGCCCCCGCAGCTCCGGCGTGGGCACCCAGCAGGTCTCCGTCTTCCCGAACCAGCGATAGCGGTTCCTCGCGATCAGCCGGTACGCGGCGTCACGGAGGGGACGCGGGAGGAGGTGGAAGACTCCGAACGCCTTCCAGGGGCCGCCCAGGCCGTGGGCGATGCGCAGGGCGGCGTCACTCTCCTTGTACCAGCGGCTTCCCTCGACCAGGATCACGCTGTCGACCTTCTCGCGGTCGATCCCGAGCTCGTCGCGGAGCTGCTCCCCCAGGGGCGACTGGAGGGAGGCGAAACGGAAGCGGGCCTTGCGGTCGTGCCGGAGGATCGTCTGGACGGAGCGGTTGCAGAGGTTGCAGACGCCGTCGAAGAGCACGAGTGGGGCCGCGGGCGCTTCCATCCCGTTCATTCTAGAATGGGAACCGGGAGGAGAACGAATGCCAGAGCTCACCGGCACACAGAAGAAATACCTGCGGGGATTGGCCCACCACCAGAAGCCGGTCGTACAGCTCGGCAAGAACGGGCTCACGGACGCCGTCCTGCAGTCGATCGACGAGGCGCTCGACGTCCACGAGTTGATCAAGGTGAGGCTCGTCGATTCCGAGGGGCGGAAAAAGGAGCTGGCCCAGGAGATCGCCGACCGCACGGGCAGCTCCCCGGTCGGCCTCGTGGGCTACGTGGTGACGCTCTACCGGCGCCAGCCCGATCCCGAGAAGCGGACGATCGAGCTCTGACGGTCTTTTTCCATCCTTAACCCCGCAGAAGTTTCCCCACCTTCCGGCGGATCTTCCTGCCGAGGCTGGGAGGCGGCGGCGGATCCGTCCTGTAGCCGTTCCCGTTCCCGGCCTGGGAGGGCCGCCGCGCCACGATGTGCCAAACGGCCACGGCGTAGTCCCGCGTCATGCGGGCCGCCTCCACGTCGGCCGACTCCTGCTGGCCCCAGCTCTCCAGGTCGCGCAGCCGCTTCAGCCGCGTGCGGAACTCCTGCACGGCCGCGGCCACAGCGGCGCGCACCTCGGCGTTCAGGTCCTCGGGCAGCTTCGGGTCGTCGAAGGCGGCCCCAGCCTCCTCGACCTCCCGGAACTGGGCTTCCAGCTCCCTCACCCGGTCGTGAGGACCGCCGGGCACGTTGATGACCTGGACTTCGAGCCCGTGGCTTTCAAGGAGAGCGCGGTGGAAATCCAGCTCGAAGTACTCGCCCACGTCGTAGTAGGGAACCCCCATCTTCGCGGCACAGTAGCGGCGTGCCACCTCGCGAGGCAGGAGGACGATGCCGAAGTATTGGAAGTGGGGATCCTTGAGGATGAAGGTCGGGCACATCCGGTTGGGCGCCGCGATATAGACGCAGCCCCCCTCGTTGGTAGCCCGGGCCAGGCAGCGGATGAGCTGAGGCACGCTGTCCACGTGCTCGATGACGTCGTTGCAGGTGATGAGGTCGAAACCGCCGAGCCCCTCCATGAAGGCGGAGTCCGAGACGTCCCCCTTCTCCACCTTGTGGGGCATGCCGGCGGCTCCCAGGAAGGGCCGCGCCACATCCAGGAAGCGGTCATCCAGGTCGATCCCCACCACCTCGCGCGCGCCCGACTCGGCCGCGGCCACCAGGAACCCGCCGTAGGCGCATCCGGCGTCGAGGAAGCGGATGCCCTGAAGGGCCCGGTAGGGG
>CAXTNS010000796.1:1487-2927 GCA_964245465.1 uncultured Thermoanaerobaculia bacterium | reverse complement strand
GCGCGGCGGAAGCACTCGGCGGCCTGACGGAAGTGGCCGCGCTCCAGGAAGTACTCGCCTTCGCGTTCCCAGTCGGAGGGGGACGCCGTGGGATGGAAGAGGTGGCCGAGGCTTTCCAGGCTGCCGTGCTCGATCCGGCCGCGGAACCGTTCCTGCCTCCAGAAGGGATCGGGCTCGGTCCCCTCGTAGAGGGCGAGGTGCCGGCGCGCCCGCGTCACGGCCACGTAGAGGTACTGGAGGAGGCGGCCGAAGCGGGGCTCGCGCGCGAGGCGCTCGTCACCCCGGAGGAAGCGGTCTACCAGATCCCGGTCCGGCGTGAGGAGCCGCCAGAGGACGACCGTGTCGAATTCCAGTCCCTTGGCCTCGCGCACGTGGAAGACCCGCTCGGTGCCGAGCCGCTCGCGCAGCCGTGCGGTTTCTTGATCGTCGAGCGTCAGCACGGCGCAGCCCGGACCGAAGCCGGCGATGGCCGCCAGCAGGTCCTCCTCGGGCGCCGGCACCTCGACGGGTACCGGACCTTCGATCGACGCCTCTTCCGGATCGTCCTCCTCCGTGCGGCCGACCACCTCGCGGCGCAGCAGGAGGACGGCGTTCGCCAGGTCCACCAGCGGCCGGACGCTCCGCAGGTTGCGCCGCAGCCGCAGCACGGGCGGCGCCGTCTTCGCGTGGGCGACCTTGCCCGCGAGCCGCCGCACCTCGGCCCAGCGGAAGCCGCTGGGGTTGACGATCTGCTGGGTGTCACCCGTCAGCAGCACGCCGGAGAGGTCCTGCCGCGCCGAGAGGGAGAGGACGAAGGCCACCTCCAGCTCCGTCAGGTCCTGCACCTCGTCGCAGACGATCACGTCGTAGCGCCGGATCTTCCCCTGCCGCGATTGCCGCGATTCAGCCCTTATTTCGAACAAAGCCCGGCGGCAGAGGTCGATGCGGTCCGACCGTCCCTCCTCGGCCAGCCACTCCTGGTAGCGCTGGGCGATGCGGTAGATCTCCGGCCGCTCGTTGACGAAGAGCGGCGCCCGCTTCCTCCCCAGCTCGAAGTAGGCCGCCTCGTCGAGCATGGGCTGGGTGGGAGAGAGGCACGCGCCCTTGAGGATGCTGCGCAGCTCTTCCCACACCAGGGCCGGGTCGAGCGAGCGCCCGGACTTCTGGAACCACTCCCGGAACAGCCGCTCGTTCATGGGCCGCGCCTGGTGCTCCCGGAAGTCGCGGGGGACGAGCGAGCGGTAGAGGTCGCCGAAAGTGAAGAAGTCGGGCGGATTGCGCTCAGGGTCCCCGTCACGGACACCGCGGGCGATCAGGAGGTCGCGCACCAGCCGCCGGGCGTGCTCCACCAGGGCCGGGCTGTAAGAGAGGTAGAGCGATCCCGCTGACATTCCGGAGGTTCCCGCCGCCGCGGCCAGCCGGTGGGCGGCCACGGTGGTCTTGCCGCTCCCGGCGCTGCCG
>CAXTNS010000796.1:0-1477 GCA_964245465.1 uncultured Thermoanaerobaculia bacterium | reverse complement strand
GTCGGCGCTCGCGTCCGCCAGCCAGGCATCGATCGTGCCGCTCCCGGCGCTGCCGGCCAGGAGCACCGGCCCCGGGGCCTTCAGCACTTCGTACTGCTCGCGGGTGAGCTTGAGCTCCAGCTCGTCGGCACCCGCATCGAAGAGGCGCTGGAAGTCCTCCTCCCCGGCCAGCATCCCGGGGTCCAGGCGGTACCAGCGGACGCCGCCGATGATCCCCTCGCCTCCCCCTTCAGGCTCATGAGTGAAGCCTTCGGACGCCAGGAGGAAACGGAGGAGAGGCTCGTCCTCGCCGGAGCCGTCCGGCGGCAACTCGTCGAACCCGGCCTCCGGGTGGGCTGGCGGCTCGTCGATCTCGAACTGCTCGATCTCGGGAAGCTCCAGGAACTCCGCCTCGGGCGTGGCGTTGCGCCGGGCGGCGCGGTCCACGTCATCGTGCGCGACCAGGTCCCAGATCTGGAGATGGGAGGCGAAGCGCTCCGGCTGGCTGGCGACCGCCGAGCGGACCACGGTGAACAGCAGCCGGTCGCCCAGGGCCGTGCGCGCCTCGTAGACCGGCCGATTCATTCCCTTCAGCCGCTTGACCCGGGTGCCACCGCCCCACAGGCCCTCGCGCAGACGGGAGAGCGTCTTCCAGACCCGCGACCGGACCTCCCGCTCGCTCTGCCGGAGCCGGCGGTAGAGATCGGGATGGAGGAGGACCGGGAACGTCATCGGCTTCGTACCACCATGCGGTCGTCTCCCATGCGGCGCGTGGCCCCGGTCGAGTCCAGGTGCTCGAGGAGCGGGATCGCCCATTTGCGGGTGAGGCCGAAGCGGTCCTTGAAGTCCGCCACGGAGAAGCGTTCCCAGGAGGTGGCGAAGAGGTCCCGCCGCAGGCCGGTGAGCGCCGACGTGGCGAGGATCAGGCCGCTCGGCAGCTTGGTGAGCTGGCCGCGGGCGATGAGATGGCGGATGACGCCGTCCAGGATCTGCGGCTTGGCGTTGAGCACCTGGGCTACCTCGCCCGGCGAGGGCGGGGCGAGGCCGGCCTTGTCGAAGCGCTCCAGCACGGCCGTCGAGAGCTTCGACTCCTCACCGGTCAACTGGGCGCTCCGGCCCGGCAGTGTCACCTGGTCGCCCTGCACCGTGAAAACCTTCTGCGCCTGGAGCCAGCCGAAGTAGACGTCCGAAAGCTCCGCCGCCCGGCCGCGCAGGATGCGCCGCACGGCCTCGGCCTTGGGCATGGACTCGGCCAGGCGGTCCTTCTGGAAGTAGTCCTTGAGCACGCGGCGCGCCCGCTCGGTCACCCTCTGCACGGCCCCCGGGGCGATCCAGCGCCGGGCACGCCCATGCTCCTCGGGCACCTCGATCAGCTTCTGACCCGAAGCGAGCGCCGCCAGCTCCCTGGCCACCCGCGCCGGCGGCAGGCCCAGCCGGCGGGCGACCTCCGCGGCCTCGACGCCCCGCTCGCCCGCCTCCTGTGCCCAGAAGGCCAGGG
>CAXTNS010000795.1:0-2931 GCA_964245465.1 uncultured Thermoanaerobaculia bacterium | reverse complement strand
TCCCGGAGCGGCCGGCCGTGGACGGCCTTGTACACGGGGGAGTAGGCCGCGGCCGTGGCGGCGACGAGGTAGAAGGGGAGGGATGGATAGAAGTACTGCTGCGGCTCCCAGGTCCTCTCGGCGAGCAGGTGAACGACGGGATGCAATACGTGGTTCTCGTCGACGTAGGTGATGTAGGGAAGCGCGGCGGTGAGCGCCGGCAGGCGTACCGCGGCGGCCACCAGCAGGATCACGAGTCCCCGGCCGAGATCTTTTTCATCAGCGCCACTAGTTTAAAGCTAAAGAGGGGAGGGTCGCGGCTTCACCCGGTTCTCCGCCCTCCTCGGCACCCGCTTCAGGATGTAGACGATCTGCCGGTTCCCCTTGAACGCCCTGGCGATGGCGTTGGTGGGGTACGTCCCGAACCGGGCCACGACCTCATAGTTCCTCAGGATCCAGACGCGCACGTTCGGAGGAATCCGGGACCCCCCGACCCGCTGGGCAAGCTCTCCGAGGACGATGTAGTTGAAACCCCGCCGGAAGATCCGGGCGCGTGCCCGCTCCCAGGGCGCGAGGTCCGCGTCGGCGGCGCCCAGGGAGGCGACCCGCGAGGGCAGGAAGGCCAGCTCTTCCGCGAAGAGGATCTTGTCCTTCGGGCCGGTGTGGGTGTCCAGCCAGCGGATCGCCTGCTCGCGGGAATCCTCCAGGGTGAGGTGGTGGACGGCATACTGGTGGAGCGCCGGGGCGAAGAGGATGGCGGGCAGCGCGACGGCGGCCAGGTCCACGAAGAGGGGACGGGGGACCCTCTCCCGGATTCTGGCGTAGAGCAGCGTGATCAGCACGCAGGCCACGGGCACGAGCGAGAGGAGGTTGCGGAAAGCCCGGAACGTGTAAGGAGCGACGAGGAGACCCGTCGCGAGGCCGAAGATCAGCCAGGTCCAGACCGTCTTCCTCCAGCGGTGGTCCAGAAGACCCGCCCCGAGACCGGCGGCGGCGAGGAGGAGGAAGGCGATCCCCACCTCGGGATGCTTCAACGGCAGGTCCCACTCCGCCCGCTCGACGGCCTGCGCCCAGTAGGAGCCCAGCTTCTGGGCCTTGTAGACCCGGGACATGAACCTCACTCCCGCGAGGACGTCCTGGGTCCGCAACAGGAGCGCCGGCATGACGACGAGAAGGGCGGCGATGGCGCTGCCGCCCGCCAGGAAGAGGCGGACCAGCCGCTCCCGCCAAGGCGCCGAAGCCAGGAGGATCGCGACGGCGACCGGCAGGCAGACGACGGCAGCGGGGTACTTGGTGGCTCCGGCGAGGCCCGCCATCACGCCCGCCATCACCGCGCCGTGCCGCGGCCGGCCGCCCTCGCGAGCTCCTTCGACGAAATAGAGAGCCGCCAGGGCGAAGAAAGCGGCCATGGGGTTGATGTTGACGACGACGCTGCGCGCCACCAGGGCCGGCACCAGCGCCGCGAGCCAGGCGGCGAGGAGGCCGGCGGCGGGACCGGCGAGGCGCCGGGCGAGGAGACCGGCCAGGACCACGATGCCGAGCGAGAAGGCCAGGGTCACCAGCCGTCCCAGGACGAGCAGCTCCGTGGGTTCGACGACGTCGTAGTACCGGGGCGGAGCCGGCGACAGGTCTCCCCGGAGCGGCCGGCCGTGGACGGCGGCGTAGACGGGCGAGCAGGCCAGGGTGACCCCGGCGATCATGTAGAAGGGCAGGGTGGGGTAGCTGTACGTGTCCGGCTCCCAGGTACGCTGGGCAAGGAGATAGGAGACGTGGTGCAGCACGTGCCCTTCGTCGATGTAGCTCAGGTAGGGCAGCCCGGCCGTGAGCGTGGGCAGGCGTACGAGAATGGCGATACTCAGAATCGCAAATCCTGAACCCAGAGCTTTCATCGGGATCGGGAGCCTATTGCGGCCTGCTTTGCGGTAAAATAGCGGTCAACATCATGGATAGCATCACTCCACGCCCGACTCAGGAAGAGCTGCGGCTTTTCTCGGAGAGGATCGCGCGCCGCCTCTCCGACCGCCCGCTCGATCTCGACCCTTCTTCCCACCAGCAGAGGGTGGCCGGCTTGCTGCGGCAAGCCGGGGACGCGAGTTTTTATCAGCTTCTCGCTCTCGTGCCTACCGCGACCGCTCAGGAGGTCCACGAGGCCTACGAGCAGAACGCCCCACTGGTGCATACCGCGAACGCCCTGCGCCAGGGGCTCGCGGGACGGGAGGGTGTGCTGGAGATGCTCTTCGAGCGGATCACCCAGGGGTATCTCACCCTGTCCCAGCCGGAGCGGCGCAAGGTCTATGACCGGGAGCTGACGCCGGGGGCCTGGTCGGCGGCCTGGAATCCCGCGGGAGGACGGCGCCAGGACGAGGCCAGGAGGCTGGCGCAGCAGTATTACGAGCGGGCTCTGATGCTGGCCGCTGCCGACGAGACCCACTTCGCCATCGAGCTGCTTCAGCAGGCCGTGCGGTCGGACGACTCCCGTCCCGACATCCACGCCCTGCTCGGCAAGCTGCAGGCGAAGAACCCCCGCTGGCTGCGCGCCGCCTCGGAGAACCTGGAGAAGGCGATCAAGCTGGGGGCCAAGGACCCGGAGCTACCCGCTGCCCTCGACCAGGTGCTCCAGCGTCTCCATTCCGGAGAGGCCGTGAAGCCCCTCTCCTCGGCGGACTCCTTCCGGAGGCGGGAGGCTCCGGAGGTGGAGGTGCTCGATCCGGACGAGCTCGACCGGCCTCTGCCCGAAGCGCGCAAGTACCGGGCGCGGTAGGTCTGGTTTACAATGCCTCAGCGCTGGAGAGCTCCAGGCGGTCGCTTCGCGCGGTCCTCGGACCGGCGTGGAGAGGAAAGTCCGAGCTCCTACGGGTAGCATGCTCGCTAACGGCGAGGCGGGGCGACCCGACGGAAAGTGCAACAGAGAACAGACCGCCAACGTCGCGGGCAACCGCGGCCGGTAAGGGT
>CAXTNS010000794.1:2028-2932 GCA_964245465.1 uncultured Thermoanaerobaculia bacterium | reverse complement strand
ATCGAAGCCTGGGAGGAGAGGGCGTCCATGGGCTGCGCCCGGGTCACCCGGGGGAGCAGCTCCAGGGCGAACGATGTGACGTTGCCCGCCGCCAGCGTGCGCACCATGTCCAGGTTGCGGTGGGGCGCCAGGAAGCCGATCAGCACGGCTCCGGGCTTCAATCCCTCGGCCTCGTGCCCCGGCAGCCCCTCGAAGGGGCCGGGCGGCGTCACCTTGAGCACCACGTCCGCCGTCTCCCACGCCTCTGTAATGCCTGCGGGATCGGCGATCAGACGGGCGCCGGCGGCCTCGAACGCGGCATCGGAGAACAGGGAAGACTCTCCCGCTCCGTGCTCGACCATCACCTCGAGCCCCAGCTTGACCATCCGCTTGACCGTTTCAGGGGTGGCGGCGACGCGGGTTTCCTGCGGACGCCTCTCGCGTGGGATGAAGACCTTCACCATGGACGCATGACTCCGATCGAATTTTTTCGGACAAGATCCTACTACTCTTTGGCCTCCAGATTGGCCTCGAGCTCGTGGCTGGCGCGCGCGAAGTCCTCCTCGGTGTTCTCGGTGGGGTCGTGCACCACCTCCTCTGGGGCCACGGGGCGCAGCAGCGAGGCGAGGATCGCCAGGGCCAGGACCCCCAGGACGATCCCCAGCGAGAGCTCGGTCGGGATCTCGCGTCCCCAATGCTCCAGCGCCTTGTCGCTCATCATCTTGCCGCCCACGAACACCAGCACCACGCCCAGGCCGTAGCTCAGGTAATGGAACTTGTGCATCAGCCCGGCCAGCAGGAAGTACAGGGCACGCAGGCCCAGGATGGCGAAGATGTTGGAGGTGAAGACGATGAACGGTACCCGGGTGACCCCGAACACCGCCGGGATGGAGTCCACCGCGCACCCCACGTCCGTGGCCTCGAA
>CAXTNS010000794.1:0-2018 GCA_964245465.1 uncultured Thermoanaerobaculia bacterium | reverse complement strand
ATCACCACCAGCACCAGCATCAGCGGGGTCGCCATGAGCCGGCCGTCCTCGTGCACGAAGAAGCTCTTGCCGTGGTACCTGCCGGAGAGCGGCACCAGGCGCTGGAAGAGCTTGACCACCGGGTTCTTCTCCGGATGGACCTCCGTCTCCTTCTCCCTGAAGATCTTGATCCCCGTGTAGACCAGGAAGGCCCCGAAGACCAGGATCAGCCAGTCGAAGCGGGTGATCAGGGCCGTGCCCGTGGCAATGAACAGGCCGCGGGAGATCAGGGCCCCCAGGATGCCCCAGAAGAGCACCCGATGCTGGTACTCCGCGGGCACGCCGAAATAGTTGAAGATGACGATGAAGACGAAGATGTTGTCGAACGAGAGGGAGCGCTCGATGACGTAGCCGGTCAGGAACTCCAGCCCGGACTGGCGCCCGAAGCGGTAGTAGACCCAGCCGTTGAACGCCAGGGCCACCAGCGTCCAGACGATGCTCCAGAAGACCGCCTCGCGCAGGCCCACCCGGTGCGCCTTGCGGTTGAAGACCCCCAGGTCGAGCACCAGCATCCCCAGAAGCAACGCAAAAAAGAAGCCCCACTGCAGGGGGGTGCCGACGGTTTCCATGACCTGTCCTTTTCGAAACGCCCAGCCGCTAGGGGGCACGCGGAGTTTACCCGAACGGTGCCAGGGGAACGACAAACTGAGACGGCCGGGGGGAAGGAGATCGGGCGCGTAGGGGCGCAGTGACTGCGGCAACTGCGCCCCTACGGGAAAAAACCCGAGCGCGGAGACTCCTGGTCAGCCCTTCTTCAGGTGGGCGTTGACCAGCTTGGTCAGCTCGAACATCGTGACCGAGTCCTTGCCGTCGAAGACCGCCTTCAGCTTCGCGTCCGCGCGGATGGTTCGCTTGTCGTTGGGATCCTGGAGGTTGTTCTCACGGATGTAGTCCCAGACCCTCTTGGTGACTTCAGTACGCGGGATGGGGTCCTTGCCCACCACCGCCGCCAGCGCCGCGTCCGGCGTCAAGGGGGCCATGAACGCGCCGCCCTTGCTGCCACCGCCACCGCCCTTGCTGCCGCCGCCCGACTTCTTGGCACTCGCTTTCTTCTCGGCCATTGGATGCTCCTCCACGATCTGAAGGTTAAAGGTGCACGGCTCGAATCAGGCCGGTGCATATGCAAATCTCCGGCCTGTGCCTCCCCTCCAGGCGAGGGACTCGCCTTTCTCTCTATCGTATCCGGTTTCCGGCATCGGCGCGCATTCGCGCCCCCATGGAGAGAACACCGGAGGGAACCCGCCTGTTGCTTCATGGTAACTTTCCCCGCCATGTCTTCCCCCCTGTTCGTCACGTTCGAGGGTCTCGACGGCAGCGGCAAGTCGACCCACCTGCGGCGGGCGTCCGCCTGGCTCGCGGAGCGGGAGATTCCGCACGTGGTCACCAAGGAGCCCGGTGGCACGCCTCTGGGCGACGCCCTGCGCGCCCTGTTCCTCGATCCCAAGTGGGGGACCCTCGACGGCGTCGTCGAGTTGCTGATGGTGTTCGCCAGCCGGCGCCAGCACCTGCTCGAGGTCGTCGAGCCGGCGCTCGCGGCGGGCCGGCACGTGCTCTGCGACCGCTTCACCGACTCGACGCGCGCCTATCAGGGCTGGGGACGGGGGGTGCCGCTCGGCGTCATCGACCAGGGGGCCCGGCTGGCGACCGGGGGGCGGCGGCCGGACCGCACGCTCCTGTTCGACCTGCCGGCGGACAAGGCCCGGGCTCGCGGCCACTCCCTCTCCCGGCAGGAGCGGGGCACGGCCGACCGGCTGGACGCCGAGGACCTGGGCTTCTACGAGCGGGTACGCCGGGGCTTCCTGGCCATGGCGGAAGAGGACCCGCGCTTCCGCGTCATCTCCTCCGCCGGAGCGTTCCAGGACACCGAGGAGCGGCACGACGACACGGGCGGGATCGCCCTGGAGGTCGACGGCGGCGGGGACTACACCAGGCAGTTCGTGCGCTACCGTAACATCCGGGTGAAGGAATTGAAGAAGTGA
>CAXTNS010000793.1:1216-2933 GCA_964245465.1 uncultured Thermoanaerobaculia bacterium | reverse complement strand
CCCAGGGGGCGGCCACGCAGGGTGCCTACGGCATCCTACGGACCGCCCCTACGGGAGAACCTCTCATTTGTACCTTGACAAGGGACTAGACAAGCACGCTTGACACAAGGGAAAGCATCCTGTACTCTCTCCTGTGTCAAGCAAACTTGCCTTATTGACAAGGAGACAGTACCCGTGAAATCCACTGACGACTCTCTTTTCAGCCGCTGCGCCGGCCCGAAGCGCGATCGGTACAACCAGCGGCGGATCATCCTTTGGTCCTTCCTCTGGGGGGCTTGCTTCGTCGCCGTCACGCAAGCGATCCGGAGGGAATGGCTGCCCTTTGGGGTGGCTCTCGCGGGGGTGGCCCTCACCGCCCTCCTCGGCATCGCGACCATTCTGGTGTACCGCCGGTACCTCCAGGAAGCCGACGAGCTGCGGCGCAAGATCGAGGTAGAAGCGCTCGCCCTGGCGTTCGGGATCGGCGTGGTCGGCGGCCTGACCTACTGGCAGCTCGTGGTAAGCGGCACCGCTCCCGCAACGGGCTTCTCCTACGTCTTCGTCGCGATGATCTTCGCTCATCCCGTGGGCGTCCTGATCGGCCACCGGAGGTACTCGTGAAGAACCGGCTGAAGGTTCTGCGGGCCGAGCGCGACTGGACACAGGCGGATCTGGCCGGGCGGCTGGAGGTCTCGCGCCAGACGGTCAATGCCATCGAGAAGGGGAAGTACGATCCCAGCCTTCCCCTCGCCTTTCGTATTTCGCGAATCTTCGCGCTACCCATCGAGGATCTCTTCGATCCTGAGGAGGAGATATGAACCGTTCTCTGCCCAAGCTCGTGCTCTGTCTGTTGACGTTCGTGATGCCCGCGGCTTCCACCCGAGCGGCCGAGGCTCCAGCCCCAAAACCGGTGCCCGGCGAGGGGGCGGCGGGAGAGTGGCTCGGGGCCCTCGACGTGGGTGCGGTGAAGCTTCGCCTCGCCCTGCACGTCGAGAAGAAGGACGACGGCAGTCTCAGCGCCCTTCTCGACAGCATCGACCAGAAGGCGAAGATCCCGGTCGATACGGTCGTCTTCGAAGGCCGCACGCTGCGGCTGGCCCTCAAGGCGATCGGCGGCTCCTACGAGGGCACGCTGAACGCCGACGGCAGCGCTCTCCAGGGGGCGTGGTCGCAGGGAGGGCGAACGCTGCCGCTCACCTTCAACCGGCAGGAGAAAGCCTTCGCGCTGAACCGCCCCCAGGAGCCGAAAGGCCCTGTCCCGTACACCAGCCAGGAGGTCGCGTTCCAGAGCGAAGCGGGAGGTGTCCGGTTGGCGGGGACGCTGCTCCTGCCGCCGGGAGAAGGTCCGTTCCCGGCGGTAGCCCTGGTCACCGGCTCCGGACCGCAGGACCGGGACGAGACGCTGATGGCCCACAAGCCGTTCCTGGTGATCGCGGACGCCCTGGCCCGCCGCGGCATCGCCTCGCTGCGCTGGGACGACCGGGGCGCCGGCGCATCGGGCGGCGATCACATGGGCTCCACGGTGGACGACTTCGCGGCCGACGCCCGGGCCGCCGTGGCTTTCCTGCGCTCCCGTCCCGAAGTGGACGGGAAAGCGATCGGCATCGTCGGGCACAGCGAGGGCGGCCTCATCGCCCCGATGGTCGCGGCGACAGACAAATCCGTAGGCTTCCTCGTCCTCCTCGCGCCGCCCGCGGGGCGGCCGTCCGCCGCTCACCGACCGGTAGTGCTTCGAGGG
>CAXTNS010000793.1:0-1206 GCA_964245465.1 uncultured Thermoanaerobaculia bacterium | reverse complement strand
GCGCCAGATCCGCGCCTCCTTCCGCCTCCAGGGAATCGACGAAAAGCTGATCGATCGGGCGTTGGCGGCTCAGGCCGAGGACCTGGAGCTCATCGCGGATCCCGTAATGACGGTCGACCAACTCCAGGGGAAGCTACGGGCGCTCGCCGAGACCCATAGGCAGCAGTTCACCGCCGAGGAGCGCGCCCGGCTCGGGATTGACAGCGCGGCGGTTGAGCAGGGCATCCGGATCTCGACGACCCCCTGGTACCGTTCGCTGATCCGGCAGGACCCGGCCGTGTATCTGCGCAACGTGAAGATCCCCGTCCTCGCCCTGTTCGGGGAAAAGGACTTCCAGGTGGACGCCCGCGTCAACTCCGAAGCCGTGCGCGCCGCCCTCGCCGCCGCCGGAAATCCGGGTTACGAGATGCGGAGCCTGCCCGGTCTCAATCACCTCTTCCAGCACGCCGGAACCGGCGGCATCGAGGAGTACGGGACGATCGAAGAGACCTTCTCCCCCGAAGTCCTGGCCACGATCGGCGACTGGATCACGGCACGGTTCGCGAAAAAGAAGAGCCCGGCAAGTTAGCGTCTCGCGCCGCCTGAAAGATTGGGGAGGGCGAGATCCCCTCCCCAGCGCTCAGGCTCAATTCGCCGTCAGGACGTGCACCGACGGCTCGACGCAGTCCCCAAAGCTGAGGTAGTCCACCGTGTATTCGCTCAACCCATTCCCGGGGAGGAACAACTGAGTGGTCTGAGTGTCCCAGAGTTGGTTCAGGGGGCCGCCGTCGGACTGGCCGTTCCAGTCCGAGTCCTGATTGGCAGCGCCAGGCCCCCGGATCTGGAATCCGTTGATAAAAGTCCGCTCATCCGTGATTCCGGCAATATCGTTCACGCCAGCGCCGGTCTGGCCGTCCGCGCCAATTCGCGTCTGCTTCAAGAGAGTATTGGCCGTCATTCCCAACGGATGATGGACAGTCAGAGCACCGGCGAGAAAAGCGGGGCCGTAGTGAGTAAATACGTATGAACCTACCCGGTCAGAATGTTTGTACACGACAACCAGGGTTGCTCCCTCGGCCATAGGCAATCCAGTATCCAAAAGCTCCCACGGATCTCCGCCGTTCGTCACGTTCGAGGGGTAACCGCTCACCTGATAATCCGCGTTGATCGCCGGTGGAATGAAAAGGTTGACGTTGGCTGCATAGAGAGCGTAAGTCCCACTGAAGT
>CAXTNS010000792.1:0-2934 GCA_964245465.1 uncultured Thermoanaerobaculia bacterium | reverse complement strand
CCCGTACCCAGCGGTGGCACCGCAAGCGGCGCACGTACGTGCTGCGGTGGTTCGACCGTGCCATCCTCTCCCTGTACCGCCTGATCTCCTGGGTCGACCGCCGTGCCCCCATCGAGCGGCGCTACTTCCGGGTGGCGATCTTCGGGTCGAGCCGGATCCAGCCCGAGGACGCGACCTACGCCCAGGTGAAAGAGCTGGCCCGGCAACTGTCCTACATGGGGTGCGACATCGTCACCGGCGGCGGGCCGGGCCTGATGCGGGCGGCCAACGAGGGGGCCCGGGCCGGCGCCTACCACTACAAGACCCGCTCGTTCGGCCTCACCATCCTCCTCCCCATGGAGGAGCAGCCCAATCCTTTCCTCGACGAGGTGGCCCAGCACTCCACCTTCTTCTCGCGGCTCCACCAGTTCATCCGTCTCTCCCACGCCTACGTCGTCATGGACGGCGGCATCGGCACGACGCTCGAAGCCCTGATGGTCTGGCAGCTCCTCCAGGTGCGCATGCTGCGGGACCGGCCCCTGATCTTCGTGGGCCCCATGTGGCGGGGCCTGCGGGACTGGATCGAGAGCGACATCATCCGGCGGGGTCTCGCCTCGCCGCCCGACCTTGACATCGCGGTCTGGGTGGACACCATCGACGATGCCGTGGAGGTGGTCACCCGCCATCTGGAAGACTTCCTGCGCCGCCACAAGGTGGTCCTGCCCCCGGCCCTGGAAGAGCCGGCCGCGGAAACGGAGTAGGCCCGGCACGGGGTTTGCTCAGCGGCCGGGCCATGGTACGTTGCCCGGAGCGAAGTCGTACAAGGGTGACAAGGGAGCGCGCATGTTCACGATGTCTTTGATGTTTTTACAGATCGGCGGCGGCGCGGAGGGGCCGGGGATGCTCCGCTTCTTCGTGCAGGGCGGCCCGATGGGCAAGCTCATCTTCGCCCTGCTGGCTCTCTTCTCCATAGCCTCGTGGGCCGTCATCTTTGGCAAGCTGCTGCACTTCCGCCGCGCGGACCGCCAGAGCGAGCGTTTCCTGGAGGCTTTCCACAGGAGCCAGCGCTTCAGCGAGGTCAACGCCGTGGCCGGCAAGCTCGGCGCCTCGCCGCTCGTGGGGATCTTCCAGGCCGGCTATGCCGAGATCGACAGCCAGATCAAAAACGCCCCGGAGCCGGACCGGCCGGGAGAAAAACGGGCCTATCGCATCACCTCGCTGACCGCCCTGGAGAGGACCCTGGCGCGGGCGGTCAGCGTCGAGCTGCGGACGATCACGCGTTGGCTGGGCGTCCTGGCCACCACGGCATCGGCGACGCCCTTCATCGGCCTTTTCGGCACGGTCTGGGGCATCATGAGAGCCTTCAACGACATCGGCCTCCAGGGCTCGACCTCGATCGTGGCCGTGGCGCCGGGCATTGCCGAAGCGCTCGTCAACACGGCGGCGGGCCTGGGGGCGGCCATCCCGGCGCTCATCGCCTACAACTACTTCTCCCAGCACGCCCGGACGCTCCGGGGTCGAATGGAGGACTTCGTGCTCGAATTCCTCAACCTGGCGGAACGAAACTTCACCTAGGACCGTCTCAAGAGAAGGGAACAGAGAAATGGCGTTCACTCTCGGAAACGGCGGCGACGACGATCCGGTCCTGGCGGACATCAACGTCACGCCCCTCGTGGACGTGATGCTGGTGCTCCTGATCATCTTCATGGTCGCGGCCCCCATGCTTCACCAGGGGGTCGAGGTGGCGCTCCCCCGGGCCGACGCGCCCAATCTGCCCATCAAGGTGGAAAATCCGCTGGTGATCTCGATCGACCGCAACGGCCGGGTCTACCTGAGCGAGGACGCGGTCGAGACGGACGAGCTCGTGGCCCAGGTCAAGGCCCGGATCTCCGCCAAGGGGGATGACACGGTGTTCCTCAAGGGGGACCGCGACGTGCCCTACGGCAAGGTCATCGAGGTGCTCGACACCCTCCACCGGGGGGGCATCGTGCACGTGGGCATGGTGACGGACCGCCGCACGGAAAGGAGCCGCCGGGAGTCGTGAGCCTCGCGGTCGACCGCATCATCGAGCGGCGCTCGCGCCCCGCCGGCCGCCGACCGGAGGCCGTGAGCCTGGCCGCCGCGGCTCTGCTGCATGTCCTGGTGGTCGCCCTGATCCTGCTGCTGCCGCGCATGACTCCGCCTCCCCCGCCTCTCTCGTTCGTGCCGGTGACGATCATCCCCGCCCGAGGGACCGCGCAGGCCCGCGGAGCAGACTCCTGAGACCCGGGAAAAGCCCGAGCCCAAGCCCCCGGCGAGCGGGGGGACGGGCACCAACCCCGCCGGCACGGCCGCCCAGGGGACTCCGGACGGCGAGGCCGGACGCCGCGGCTCGGCCACGGGCAACCCGCTCGGCACCTCGGCCTTCGGCTCCGCCATCGCCGGGCTGGACAACCCGGACTTCCGGTTCGGCTACTACCTGGACCAGCTCCTCTCGGCCATCGACTCCAAATGGGTCCGGCCGCCCCTGGGCGAAGGCGTCCAGGCCACCATCTCCTTCCGCATCGGGCGCGACGGCAGCCTCTCCGACCTCCAGGTGGCGGTGTCTTCGGGCTACAATTCCTTCGACCTCGCGGCGCTCCGCGCGGTCCAGAACGCGTCCCCCTTCCCGCCCCTGCCGCGGGCGTACCGCAACGATTCCCTGGGAGTCAACCTGATCGTCCGTTGAGAAGAACGAGGTCTCATGAGATCGAGAAACGCCGCTCTGACAATCCTTGCCTGCCTGCTCCTCGCGGGTCTGCTGATGGCCGCCCAGCAGCCGCCGCCGGCCCCCGCTCCCCAGGGCCAGCAGCCGAGCAACGTGACCATCGTCCTGGACCCCAGCGGCCAGGCGAGGAAGATCAAGATCGCCTTCCCCGCCTTCCGCGGCCAGCTCTCGGGAGGGGCGTCCTCGGCGGGGCGGGAGATCGAGGAGAC
>CAXTNS010000791.1:0-2935 GCA_964245465.1 uncultured Thermoanaerobaculia bacterium | reverse complement strand
TGGAGAAGGGTGTCCGCTTCGCCATCCGCGAGGGCGGCCGCACGGTCGGCGCCGGTACGGTCACCGACATCGTCGCGTAAGAGTCGCCTGGGGAATAGGCGCTTGTTGAAGTCAAGGGCGGGGCTCGTCCCCGCCTGGAAGTTTGAGGTACAGGCCAGTAGCTCATAATGGTAGAGCATCGGTCTCCAAAACCGAGGGTTGGGGGTTCGAGTCCCTCCTGGCCTGCCAATTTTTTCGAAGTTTTCAGATCGGGGCACCCGTATGAATTGGTGGACGAAAGCCAAGGAGTTCCTGTCGGAGGTTCGCTCCGAGATGCGGAAGGTCAGCTTCCCCACTCGCGACGAGGTGGTGGCGACGACCATCGTGGTCCTCGTCACGAGCTTCGTGTTCGCGGTGTTCCTCTACGCGGCGGACTGGCTGATCGTCAAGGGCTATCAGCAAATCGTGCAGGTGTTTACATGACCGAGGAGAAGGCCGTCGACCGGAAGTGGTACATCGTCCACACCTACTCCGGGTTCGAGGAGCGGGTGAAGGAGACCCTGCGCCAGCGCGCCGAAGCGCTCGGCATGGGGGAGGCCTTCGGCGACATCCGCATTCCGACCGAGACGGTGGTGGAGTACAAGGGGGGGAAGAAGAAGGAGACGCAGCGCAAGTTCTTCCCCGGCTACATCCTGGTCGAGATGGAGATGTCCGACGCCGCCTGGCCCGTGGGGCAGAACACGCCCAAGGTCACGGGCTTCGTCGGCACGGGCAAGAAGCCGACCCCGCTCTCGGAGGACGAGGTCAACAACATCCTCGAGCAGGTGGTCACGGCCAAGGAGAAGCCGAAGCCCAAGTACATGTTCGAGAAGTCGGAGCCGGTGCGGATCACCGACGGCCCCTTCAACAACTTCACGGGCGTGGTGGACGAGGTCAATTTGGACCGCAACACGCTCAAGGTCATGGTGACGATCTTCGGCCGGCAGACGCCGGTCGAGCTCGATTTCTCGCAGGTGCAGAAGCTCTGACTCGGGGGTTGAATTCGAATGGCCAAGAAAGTCGTAGGACAGATCAAGCTGCAGATCCCGGCCGGCGCGGCTACGCCGGCGCCCCCGGTAGGGCCGGCCCTGGGCCAGGCGGGCGTCAACATCATGGACTTCGTGAAGAACTTCAACGCGCGCACGGCGGCGCAGACGGGCTTGATCATCCCCGTGGTGGTCACCGTCTACGCGGACCGCAGCTACACGTTCATCACGAAGACGCCGCCGGCGGCGATCCTGCTGCGCAAAGCGGCGGGCGTCGACAAGGGCTCGGGCGAGCCGAACAAGAAGAAGATCGGCAAGGTGACCAAGGCGCAGGTCGAGGAGATCGCGCGCACCAAGATGCCCGACCTGAACGCGGCGAGCCTGGAGGCCGCGATCAAGACGATCGAAGGAACGGCCCGCTCGATGGGTCTCGAAGTCCAGGGCTAGGAGAAAACAATGCCGAAGCATGGAAAGAAGTACCGGCAGTCGGAGACCAAGGTCGAGGCCCGGCCGTACCCGCTGCGCGACGCCATCGACCTCGCGCGCGAGGCGTCGTTTGCCAAGTTCGACGAGACGCTCGAGGTGGCGATGCGCCTGGGCGTCGATCCCAAGCACGCCGACCAGATGGTGCGCGGCACGGTTGTGCTGCCGCACGGCCTGGGCAAGACCGCACGCGTGCTGGTGTTCGCGAGCGGTGAGAAGATCCGCGAGGCGCAGGACGCGGGCGCGGACCATGTGGGCGGCGAGGAGCTCGCCAAGCAGATCGAAGGGGGCTGGCTCGACTTCGACTCCGTCGTGGCCACCCCGGACATGATGCGCGTCGTGGGACGCCTGGGCAAGGTGCTCGGCCCGCGGGGCCTGATGCCCAACCCTAAGGCGGGCACGGTGACGACGGACGTCGCCAAGGCGGTGCAGGAGATCAAGGCCGGCAAGGTGGAGTTCCGAGTCGACAAGACGGGGATCATCCACGCCCCGGTGGGCAAGATCTCCTTCGGCTCCGACCGGTTGAGAGAGAACGCCGAGGCCCTGATCGGCGCCGTGATCAAGGCCAAGCCGAGCGCGGCCAAGGGCAAGTACGTGCGGGGAGTCTCGCTCTCCTCGACCATGGGCCCCGGCATCAAGGTAGACGAGACGGCCCTGACGGCCGCCGAGGCCTAGGAGATCTGACATGGCTCTGACCCGCACTGACAAAGAGCAGCTCCTGGCCGAGTACGAGAACGGTCTCGCCCAGGCTCCGCACGCCTTCCTGCTCGGCTACCAGGGGATCACGGTCCCGCAGGTGACCGAGCTGCGCAACAAGGTGCGCGCCTCCGGCGGCGAGTACGTCGTCGTCAAGAACACGCTGGCCCTGCGCGCCATCGACAGCAAGGCACTGGCCCAGCTCAAGGAGCACTTTGTGGGCCCTACGGCCGTGGTCTTCAGCCAGAAGGATCCGGTTGCGCTGGCCAAGGCCCTGACGGACTCCGTCAAGGACATTCCGGCCCTGCAGTTCAAGGCCGGCCTGGTGGAGGGTCGGGCCATCGCGGCGGAGCAGATCCGCGACATCGCCTCGCTGCCCAGCCGCGAGGAGCTGATCGCGAAGCTCCTGTTCCTGCTGCAGTCGCCCATCACCCGCTTCGCCCGGGTGCTGGCCGCCGTGCCGCAGTCGTTCGTCATGGTCCTGGACCAGGTCCGGAAGAAGAAGGAAGAGTCGGCGTAGGGGCGGCCCCACGTGGCCGCCCAGGGTGCCCACGCAGGGGCGCCCCTACAGATTGACATAGGAACACTTTCCGGACTGGAAGTCCGTAGCGTTTAAGGAGAGAAAATGGCTATCGCGACTGAAGATTTCATCAAGCAGATCGACGAGTTGACCGTCCTCGAGCTGAACAATCTGGTCAAGGCTCTCGAGGACCACTACGGCGTCTCGGCCGCCGCGGCCGTGGCTGCCGCGC
>CAXTNS010000790.1:2427-2944 GCA_964245465.1 uncultured Thermoanaerobaculia bacterium | reverse complement strand
GGGGCGCGGGAGGTCTTCGCCAGCCTGCTCCGGGAGGTCGAGCGCCGCAGGCCGGACCTGGCCGTGCTCGTGGACTTCCCGGACTTCAACCTCCGCCTGGCCAAGGAGCTCAAGAGCCGGGGCGTCGAGGTGGTCTACTACATCAGCCCCCAGGTCTGGGCCTGGCGGCGCGGGAGGGTCAAGACCATCGCCCGGATCGTGGACCGCATGCTCGTCCTGTTCCCCTTCGAGGTGGGCTTCTACCGGGAGCACGGCGTCGACGTGGTCCACGTGGGCCATCCGCTGGTGGACGAGGTCCCCGCGCTTCCCCAGGCCTGGGACCGGGGCGGGCCGGCCGGCGGTCCCGACTGCCCGTATCGGATAGCGCTCCTGCCCGGCTCGCGGGTGAGCGAGGTCGAGGCCCTGCTGCCCACGCTGCTCGAAGCGGTGCGGAAGCTGGCCGGGAGGCTGCCCGTCGAGGCCTATCTCATCAAGGCCCCCACCATCTCGCGGGACCTTCTGGAGGAACACGTCCAGC
>CAXTNS010000790.1:0-2417 GCA_964245465.1 uncultured Thermoanaerobaculia bacterium | reverse complement strand
CGTCCAGCTCTCCGGCCTGCCGGTCGTCATCGTCGAGGAGGACCGGTTCCAGGCGATCGCCGATTCCCATCTCGCCCTCTGCGCCTCGGGCACGGCCACGCTGGAAGTGGGGCTCCTCGGCACGCCCATGATCATGGTCTACCGGCTGGCGAGCTGGACGTACGCCCTGGCAAAGCTCCTGGTGCGCCTGCCCAATGTCAGCCTGGTCAACCTCGTATCCGAGAAGAAGGTCGTTCCCGAGCTCATCCAGGGCGAGGCCAACCCGGAGAGGATCGCGGCCGAAGCCGAGCGGCTGTTGACGGACGCCGCGGCCCGCGAGGAGATGCGGGCCGGGCTCGCCGGGCTGCGCGGCCGTCTGGGGGAGGGCGGCGCGAGTGGCCGGGCGGCCGACCAGGTCGCTGAGATGCTCAGGGAGGCGGTACCGGCTTGAAGATGTCCGCCTTTCTCTGGCGCTACCTGCGCGGCTACACCGGCTGGGCTCTGCTGGCCGCCGTGGGCATCCTTGTCTACGCGGCGGCCACGGCGGGCACGGCGGCCCTGATCAAGCCGATTTTCGGCGAGGTGCTCCTGGCGGGCGACCAGGTCCCCGGACCCATGGGGGCGCTCACGGGCTCGACGGCCTCGGAAGCCCGCAAACCCGAGACCGGCCCCGAGAAGGGAGTCGTCGGGGACCTCAAGAAGAAGCTCGACTTGGCCCGCCAGATCGACCGCAGCTACGAGTCGCTCAAGCGCAGGCTGGGGATCGACGCCGGCAACGTCGTCTACTTCGTGCCCTTCCTCTTCGTCGTCGTCTTCCTGCTGCGGTGCCTCGCCGACTTCGCCTCGGGCTACGCCTTTCAGCACATCGGGCTGGGGGTCACCACGGACGTCCGGAACGACCTCTACCGGCACATCCTGGCGCAGTCGAGCCGCTTCCACTCCGACCACCCCTCGGGGGAGCTGGTCGCCCGCGTCATCAACGACGTGGCGATGATGCAGAACGCGGTCGCCAACCGCCTGCTCGACCTCTTCCAGCAGTCCTTCACCCTCGTGGCCCTCCTGGCGCTGCTGCTGTCGACCCACTTCCGGCTGGCCCTGACCTGCCTGGTGGCGGCCCCTCTGCTTATCGTCCCCATCGTGCGCTTCGGCAAGGGGATGCGCCGCACCAGCCATCGCAGCCAGGAGCGCATGGCGGATCTCGCGAGCCTCATGGCCGAGGGTGTGCGCGGCCACCGGGTGGTCAAGGCCTTCGGCATGGAGGAGTTCGAGTACAACCGCTTCCGCGAGGCCACGCGGCGGCACCTGCGGGTGAACCTCTGGGCGCAGATGCTGGCCAACTCCTCGGGTCCGGTGGTCGAGTCGCTGGCCGTGCTGGGCGGGGCGGCCCTGCTGATCTACGCGGGCAAGGCCATCCGGGCGGGGGAGCTGTCACCACCCGAGCTGGTGCAGTTCCTGACCACCATGCTCATGCTCTACGACCCCATCCGCAAGCTCAACAAGGTCAACCTGATCCTGCAGGAGGCCATGGCCGCGGGCCAGCGGGTGTCGCGCCTCATGGAGGTGCCCAACGACGTCCAGGAGCGCCCGGGCGCCCGGGACATCGATACCGTGCGCCAAGGCATCGACTACGAGAAGGTCTCCTTCTCCTATGAGACCCAGCCGGTGCTGCGGGACGTGTCGCTGTCGATCCGCGCCGGCGAGATCGTGGCCCTGGTGGGGCCGTCCGGGGCGGGCAAGTCGACCTTCGTCAACCTCCTGCCGCGCTTCTTCGATCCCACCTCCGGGCGGGTGGCGATCGACGGTGTGGACATCCGGGACTTGAAGCTCCAGAGCCTGCGATCGCTGATCGGCATCGTCACCCAGGACACCACGCTGTTCAACGACACGATCCGCAACAACATCGCCTACGGGCGCTCGGACCTGCCGCTGGAGCGGGTGCGCGAGGCGGCGGCGGCGGCCTACGCCGACGAGTTCATCATGGAGATGCCGAACGGCTACGACTCGGTGATCGGCGAGTCGGGCCTGCGCCTCTCGGGCGGCCAGCGCCAGCGGCTGGCCATCGCCCGCGCCCTGCTCAAGAACGCGCCCATCCTGATCCTCGACGAGGCCACCTCGCACCTTGACAGCCAGTCCGAGGCGCTGGTCCAGAAGGCCCTCTACAACCTCATGCAGGGGAGGACGACACTGGTCATCGCCCACCGCCTCTCGACCGTGACCCGGGCCGACCGTATTTTGGTTTTGGAAAATGGGCGGATCGTCGAGGAAGGCTCCCATGGCGAGCTGCTGGCCCTCGGCGGCTCCTACAAGCGGCTGTTCGACCTCCAGTTCCGGGTGTGAGCGCCCAGACCACGGCCGTCCCCTTCCTGGCGGCTAACGTCATCCGCCTTCTGCGAGCAACCGTTCGTCTCCGGCATCACGGAGACGAAAGGATGCGGGAG
>CAXTNS010000789.1:0-2944 GCA_964245465.1 uncultured Thermoanaerobaculia bacterium | reverse complement strand
GGGGAGGAGGGGGCTGGGGATTGAAGACCTCAAGGACACCAAGGACTTCAAGGACCCCAGGTTGTCGTCCTTGTTGTCCCTGGTGTCTTTAAGGTCCTTGGTGTCCTTGATTGCCGTTACAGAAAAATTACGTCCCCTCCTTCAGATCCCGTTGTACGATCAAACTCCCCCCTTCGGCGGGTTTGAAAAGGAGGTCTGGGATGTTGAAGGTCCTGACTCGGCCGGCCACCACCCTCACCCTCGTCCTGGCCATGTCCGCCGCTCTCGCCTTCGCCGCGGCGCCTTCGCCGGATTGGCCCCAGTGGCGGGGGCCCAACCGGGATGACGTCGCCAAGGAGACGGGGCTGCTCACCCAATGGCCCGAGTCCGGTCCGCCGCTGGCGTGGAAGGCGAACGGCCTCGGGGGCGGTTTTTCGAGCCTCGCCATCTCCGGCGGCCGCATCTATACCCTCGGCGATCGCCAGGGCAGCCAGCAGGTGGTGGCGATGAATTTGGCGGACGGCAAGATCGTCTGGACGGCCAAGGCCGGTCCCATCTGGGAAGACGAGTACGGCGGGCCGCGGGGGACGCCCACGGTGGACGGCGACCGGCTCTACGCGCTCGGTACCGAGGGGGACCTGGTCTGCCTGCAAACGGCCACGGGCAAGGAGGTCTGGAGGAAGAGCCTGCCCCGCGACTTCGGTGGCCATGTGATGTCGATGTGGAAGTGGGCTGAATCGCCCCTGGTGGACGGTGACCGGGTGATCGTGACGCCCGGGGCCCCCGGCGCCATGCTGGTCGCCCTGGACAAGAAGACGGGCAAGGAGGTCTGGCGCTCCGCGGTGCCTCGCATCGGCGACCTGGGCAAGGAGGGCGCCGGCTACTCCTCCGTGGTGATCTCCAACGGCGGAGGCGTCAAGCAGTACGTCCAGCTTACCGGCCGGGGGCTCGTCTCCGTGCGCGCCCAGGACGGCAAGTTCCTCTGGGGCTACAACAAGGTCGCCAACGACGTGGCGAACATCCCGACGCCGATCGTCCGGGGCGACTACGTCTTCGCCTCCACCGGGTACCGGACGGGCAGCGCCCTGGTCAAGCTGAGCAAGGCCGGCGACGGCGTGCAGGCGCAGGAGGTCTACTTCCTGCCCAGCAAGACGCTGCAGAACCATCACGGCGGCCTCGTCCTGATCGGCGACTACATCTACGGCGGCCATGGGCACAACCGGGGCTATCCCATCTGCGTCGAGATGGCGACCGGCAAGGTGGCCTGGGGCGGCGAGGGCGTCGAGCCCACCCACGGCGGCACCGGCTCCGCCGCCGTCACGGCCGCGGACGGCCACCTCTACTTCCGCTATCAGAACGGCCGCATGGTCCTGATCGAGGCCAAGCCGCAGGGTTACCAGGTGAAGGGCGCCTTCACCATTCCGGGCGTCGACCACCCGAGCTGGTCCCATCCCGTGGTGGCCGGCGGCAAGCTCTATCTGCGGGAGCAGGACAACCTGTATGTCTATGATTTGAAGCGCGGGTGAGACCCTTGATGAGAGTCTCGGAGTGAAGTCACAGTTTTTGGCCCTTGGCCGCCTGACCGCGGAGCAGGAAGGTCTTGGGATACTTCCCTTCGCCGCAGATCCTGAAGGAGCCGAAGTCCTTGTACCAGAGGCCCTCGGGGGCCTCCGGCTCGGATTCTCTCCACTCCTTCAGTCGGTAGAGATCCTCCGCGATGATCTTCCGCTCGCGAAGACGCTCAAAGAGATGGTCGCGGAGAGGGGGAGGCAAATGGGTCCACTGGATCTTCGGCATCACTCACCGAAGGTCATGCGGGCCAGTTCCTCCTTGAGACGGCTCTGCTCCTCGGAATCAGGAGTTCGAGACAGCCGGTCAGCCAATTCGAAGAAGTGTTTCCGTTCCTTCTCCCTGGCTTCGAGACCGGACTCAATCAACTGAACGAGGACACGACTTGCGCTCGTGTGACTCGACTTGGCTAGAGACTTGACGCGGCGAGCAGTTCCTGGGGGGAGGCTTACGCTTTGACGAACGGGTTTCTCGGCAATCGACATACCCCAAGGATACAGCATAGTGAACCAGATTCCACCAAGTACACTTTGCTGAAGTTCCAGCAAAACAATCTCTAATGTCCCACAAAGGAAAACGCACTCTCCCAGATTGCTCGGAGATTGCCCTTCCATTCCTTCCGTCGGATATACTCCCCGGGCTTGAGGGATGACGACGAGGGAGACCCTTAGATGCTTTATTCCATCCTCTGCTACGACTGCGAATCGGAGGTCTTCGCCATGACCCCGGAAGAGGACGGCGAGCTCATGACGCGGCTCAACGCCGTGACGGCAAAGAGGGAGGCGAAAGGCAAGCTCGGTCCGCGTCGTCCGCTCCCCGCGCCCGCGAAACCGGCGCTTCCGGCGCTTCGCCCGCGGCGACCACGGTCCGGAGCGGCGGCGAGGTCATTGACGGCCCATTCGCCGAAACCAAGGAACAGCTCCTCGGCTTCTACATCGTCGATTGCGAGACACAGGAAGAAGCCGTCGAGACCGCTCGCCTCCTGGCCCGTGAGAAGACCTCGGGTACGCTCGAAGTCCGCCCGGTTACCTGGTTTGATCCCGGGACCAGCCTGAAGTGAGCAGCGCCAAGTGACCGGCACCGCCTGGATGGAGACGGCGCTGGCCTCCGCGCGCCCTCAGGCCATCGGAGCGCTCCTGCGCCACTTCCGCGACCTCGATACGGCCGAGGAGGCCTTTCAGGAAGCGTGTCTCCGCGCCCTGAAGAGCTGGCCCGGCAGCGAGCCGCCCCGCGATCCCACGGCCTGGCTCATTTTCGTGGGGCGCAACTCCGCCCTCGACCAGATGCGGCGCCGGAGCCGCCAGCAGGCGCTGCCGGAGGAGGAGCACCTCTCGGACCTGGACGACGTCGAAGCGGCCCTCGCCGAGCGGCTCGACAGCTCTCAGTACCGCGACGC
>CAXTNS010000788.1:0-2987 GCA_964245465.1 uncultured Thermoanaerobaculia bacterium | reverse complement strand
CTGTGCGGCGACGCGGTGGCGCGGACCGCGGCCGACGCCGACCGCTTCCGCTTCGACGAGGTGCGCAAACAGACCGACGAGATGATGCTGCCCGGCGCGCTCAAGTACGGCGGCCTGCCGGAGCTGGCGGCGCTGGCGGCGCCGGGCGAATTGCTCGTACACAACCACCGGGGCACCGGCTCGGGCAAGTGGATCAAGGGCGTTTACGCGGCGGCCGGCGCCGAGAAGAAGCTCGAACACAGCGGCGAGCGCCTGGACGAGGCGATACCGTGCGCGGATGCCGCTCGGGGGTTCGCGATCCTCCGTCTAGGGGCTGCGCGGATCCGAAGGCAACGCTATCCCCAGCATCTCCGCGGCTTTGGGGCGGAGCCGGACGGGAGGCAGATCCGGGAGAGCCGGTCCTCGGGAGTGGAGAGAGACGTCTTATGCTCGTAGTGTGTCGTGGTTATGTTCGTTATGTGTCAGGCGCGGGCATTGAGACATTAGAGGAGGGTCTGGGTCAGGAGATCGCCTCCATCCTCTGGCCCTTCACGACCCACTTGCCGTTCTCGTTGACGACCTGGAAGAGCTCGAGCGAGGAGCTGAGGTTCCCCTCGTAGTAGCCGCCGCGGACCCAGACCTCGCCGTCCTCGTGCCAGTTGAAGTTGTTGATGCGGAAGAAGAGGTTCTTGCCTGATTTCCGGTCGCACTGATCGGCGGCCACGACGGGCGGACGGTTGCCCTCGAACCTCTTCAGGAGCTCCGCGCTCGGCATCCTGTCTCCGGGAAGAGAAAGGCAGTAATTCTCAGCGTTCTTCTGGATGGCGGACGCGTTGTGATCGAACTGCCGGCGGAAGACGGCCTCGGCGATCTCCTCCTCGGCGGCGGCCCGGGAGGGGGAGGCCGTGGAGCCCTGATAAGAGTCAGGAGGAGGGGAGTTCTGGGCGCAGGCCACCGGTGTGACTATGAGGAACAGGCAGAGAGCGGTCTTCGTCCATTCCTTCATCTCAGAAGTCCTCCTCAGTAAGGCCTGTTTGTTTGAGTAGTCTGGAAAGCAGACCGCGCCCCAGATCCGTTCCCGCATGGACAGGTACGGTGACGTTCACCTGACCCCGGCTTGCCCCATGTTTGATGACTGCCTCGTGTCCGAAGGTGGCTCCACCCGTTCTTTGCCAGGGCTCGGCAGAACTCAGCTCCCGTGACGCTCTTCACGATCCGGTAACGATCTCGAGAAGACCAAAACGGATGGCAGTGGTTTCCCTGTCCAAGTGACAGGCAATCGCTTCCGCCAGGTTGTGGTACACCTCATCCAGGGTATCTCCCTGTGTGAAGCATCCAGGAAGATCCGGTACTTCCGCCCAGTACCCTCCCTCGGGCTCCACATGGACCACGGCCTTGAAGCTGGGGCTCGTCTGCGCTTGCGTGGGCAGTGCCGATGCGTTGCTCATACCATGGTCCTCCGAGGAAAGCTTACCGCACCCTCCGCCGCCGGTTCCTGATGTAGTCCGCCAGGATGAACTCCCCCAGGTTGTACGGCGAGGCGAAGTAGGCCCGGCCGCGGTTGATCTGGGTCAACTTTTCTACGAACTGGGTGAGCATGGTGTCGGTGGCCAGCATGAAGGTGGTGATGACCACTTTCTGGCGGCGGCAGAGGTCGGCTTCCTCCAAAGTCAGGTTGACGATCCTCATGTCCAGCCCGAAGGGGTTCTTGTAGATCCTGCCGTTGTCGGTGATGGCCGAGGGCTTGCCGTCCGTGATCAGGAAGATCTGCTTGTTGGGCTGCTTCTGGCGGGCCAGGATGCTCCGCGCGAGTTGCAGGGCATCCCGGGTGTTGGTGTGGAACGGCCCGGCCTCGATGTAGGGGATCTCCGTGAGGAAGACCTGCTCAGCTTCGTCGCCGAAGAGGATCACCGAGAGGTGGTCTTTCGGGTACTTGGTCGTAATCAGCTCGGTCAGGGCCAGGGCCACGGTCTTGGCGGGGGTGATGCGGTCCTCGCCGTAGAGGATCATCGAGTGGCTGATGTCGATGGCGACGACGGTGGCGCAGGAGGTCAGGTGCTCGGTCTCGTAGACCTCCAGGTCCTCTTCGATGAGGTTGAAGTCGTCTCCCACGGACTTGTCGCGCTTGAAAGCGTTCTGGAGCGACCGGGCGGAGTCGAGGAGGTGAATATCGTCGCCGAAGCTGTAGGGACGCGTCTCGGGGAGGCGCTCGATGCCCTCGCCGGCCGCGCGGATGGCGTGGTAACCCGGGCCGGAACGGTCGAGAGTCGAGAAGATCTCCTCGAAGGCGCTGCGGCGGATGCGGCGCTCGCCACCGGCCGTGAGCTGGAGGCCGCCTTCGGTGTCGCGGCCCACGAGGTTCTGCTGCTCCAGGCTGGCGAAGAACTGCTCGAGGTCGACTTCCTCGGGGATGTGCCCCTGCTGCTGGAGATAGCGCATCCAGTCCATGGCCTCCTCGACGTCGCCGCCGGTCGCCAGGATGAGCTGGTTGAACAGGCGCAGGAGGTCGAGACCGGCGAGGAGGGCCTGGAGAAGAGCGGGGTCGAGGTAGAGGTACTGGTGGCGCATGGATGATTAACGCTCCTCGGCTCGATGGGTGTCAAGCAGATCTCAGAACTATTAGAATTGGCAAAATATTTGCAATGCTCTACGCCGCCTCTCATTCGGGAGGCACTTCCAAAAGGAGGAGAGGTATGAAGCTGGCCCGTCTTGCGGTGCTCCTGGTAGCGTTAGCGGTCATTGCCGTTCCCAACGCATTTGGCGCAAAGGGGAAGCAAAGTTTCATGGCCCCCTCAAAGACGGATGCATGCTACGATATTTACTGCTATGGAGTCTGGAGTGGTTCATGCTGTAACACTGAGGAGCGCTGCCTAGGCTACTGTGATGCCACCTGTGGTGTAGAGCCTGGGACCTGCGTCAACGCGACCTAGCCTGAAGCTCCCTCGTTTTCGATGTGCACTCCGCCCTCCCAACGCTCTTGAAGGCTGGGAGGGCGCTTCCCCTAATTC
>CAXTNS010000787.1:0-2991 GCA_964245465.1 uncultured Thermoanaerobaculia bacterium | reverse complement strand
TTTATGCCCGGACGGGGCTCGGCCACCCTACCGCCCCCCGCCCGGCAATCCGCTCACCGTCCGCGCCGTCAAACCCTTCCGTCCCACCCCCTCCACGTCGATCTTGGTCCACGAGGCCGGCGGCGCGGTGTCCTTGGGGTAGAAGGCGAGGGTGTACTGGCTGCGTAGCTCGGAGAGGATCTGGGCGTAGACGTTGGTGAGGTCCTGGTCGGGACGGATGAAGTAGACCTGCCCTCCCCCGGCTTCGGCGAGCTTCTTGAACTTCACCGAGGAGGGCTCGGTGAGGAAGCCGCCGTCCTCTCCCCTCTCGGCCCTGGGATTGGAGACGATGAGGTAGATGGGGATGCCGCTCTCGCGGGCGGCGCGCAGGGCGTCGGGGAAGGAGAGGCGGCCTTCTTCGTTGATGCCGTCCGAGTAGACGACCAGGGCCTTGCGGCCGGAGATGCCGCGGAGCTGGGTGAGCGAGTAGGAGACGGCTTCCCAGAGGGCCGTGCCGCCGTCGGGCGTGAGAGTGCCCAGGGAGGCCGTGACCGCGCCGAGGTCGCGGGTGACGGGGCGGATCAGGCGCGGGGTGGTGTCGAAGTCGATGAGCATGGCCCGGTCGCGGTTGGTGAGGCCGGTGTCGAGCAGCGAGGCGACGGCCTTGGTGACGTCCGGGAGCTTGACGAACATGCTGGCCGAGCTGTCGATCGCGAGGGCCACGGTGAGCGGCAGCTCGCCCGCGTTCTCGAAGGCGGAGATCTCCTGCGGGTCGCCGTCCTGGCGCACGCGGAAGGCCTCCTTGGGGAGGTTGGGCACGGGCTTGCCGGTCTCGTCCGTCACCACTACGGCCAGCTCGATGAGGCGCACGTCGATGCGGTCGCCCAGCTCGGAAGCGTTGAGGGCCATGGCGTCCTCGGCCGTGGAGCCGTCGTCCAGCCGGGCGGAGACGCGGAGGTAGCCCACGGCGCGGTCCCGGGGCACCATGACCCGGTGGCGGAACGGCGTCGTGTAGACGGTGCCGGCCAGCTCGTCGTTCCAGAAGAACTCGACCCGCTCGACCTTCCGGCCAACGGGCGCCCGCACGTCCGCTTCCACGTCCACGGGGCCGGTGCCTTTCTTGGTGGCCGGCTGGACGACGCGGATGAGGAAGGCCTGGTCCGGATCGTTGACGCGCAACGAGTCGCGCGCCACTTCCCTGCCGGCGGCGTCGTAGGCCACGGCTTGGAGGATCTGGGGCTTGACGCGGCGGCCGAGGTCCACTTCCACGTCGCAGGGGAGCCGCGGGCAGGTGCCGGCCACGCGCTCGCCGGCCCGGACCTCGACGCGGGCCACTCCCTCTCCCCCGCCGTTGAGCTGGAGGCGCGTCTTCCCCGTCAGGGCGGTTCCCGGCGGCGGCACGATGCGCAGGGCCGGACGGCTGACAGAGACCGCGTCGGGTTCGGCCGGGCCTCCGGAGAGGGTGACGACGAGCCCGCCCCAGGGTCCGCTGGTAAGGGGCGCCACGGTTACGGCGGCCGTCTCGGCGTCCGCTTCCAAGGGGACAGGGACGCGGTAGACGTTGGGCTCGGTTCCGGCGAGGTCCTTGTCGGTCAGCAGGTGGTGCCAGGAGGTGCCCGCCGGACCCGCGAGGGTCAGGCGGAGCGGTCCCCGGACGTCCGGGTTCTCGACGCGGAGGTCGAGGGTCCCCGGCTGGCCGGGCTCACCGGTCCCACTGGTGCTGACGCGGGCGGAGATCTCGATGCCGGCGCCATCTTCCTCGCCGTCGAGGAGCCGGCGCGCCCGGGCGGCGGCCACGGCCTCGGGGATGCCTTCCACGTCCCAGCGGCGGGCGCGGACGGTGAGGTCCGGCCGGCTGGTCTTCACCTCGATGGCGTGGGGATGGCCGTCAAGCTCTCGCGGCGCGTCGTAGCGGAGGGCGAACCGCGAGCGCAGACGGGTGAGGACGGTGATGACGTTCGGCGCTTGGAGGACGATCTCGCCACCCGTGGCCTCGGCCAGCCAGGTGAGCGGCTCGTTGGCGGCGAGGAGGGACGGCAGCGGCGGCGTCTTGTCCATGTTGTCGTTCTTCTTGCCGATCCGGACGGAGCCGCCGATGGGCACCTGCGGGGTGGACCGCCGCTGCACCCGCCGCAGGTCCGGCAGGCTCGCGTCGCCCACGGGGAGCGGGAACGCCGTCCAGCCCAGGGCCGCGGCCGTCTGCGCTGTTTCCAGAGCCACCTTCCCCAGGGTCCCCTCAGACTCGTCCGGGACGGTCACGGACAGTTCCTTGCGGTAGAACTTCGCGGGGTCCACGTCGAAGCCGTCGCTCACCAGGAACAGGGCGCGAGGGCCTCGGCCTTCCTGGGCCACGAGCCACTCGGCGAGGGCGTCCTGCTGGCGGCGGACGAGCCGGGTCTCGGCCTCGACGGCCTCCTCCATCCGATCCAGGGGATCTACCTCATCGAGGCCTTTTTCGTCGTGGAACCGCTTGCGCAGGACGCGTATATCGTCCCGCCCCTCGGCGCCGAGCCAGAGCTTGGACAGGGCCTCGTCGATGGCCTTGACGTTCTGGGTCGGCGCGAGCACCACCCGCGGCTGAGGCTCGGCCACGACCAGCTCGACGGTGCCCAACTGGGCCAGTTCGGGAGCCCGCTCGGCCAGCGAGCCGGCCGCGGCCCGCAAAGTCTGCGAGCCCGTGAGCATGCGGTCGACATAGATGACGATGCGCCACGGCTGGGAGAGCGGCGAGATGCCGGAGACGGTCCGGGGCTGGCCGTCCTCCAGGACGGTGAAGTCGCCGGGCTGAACAGTGGCCCGAGGGAGCTCGCCCTTGGAGTCCAGGACCTGGACAGTCAGCTCGACGGGGACCATGGCATTGGACGGCGCCTGGGAAGGTGGCGCGGCGTCTTGGGCCAGGATCGGGATCTGCGCGGTGAGGACGGCGGCGAGAAGAACGGCGGCTTTGTGAATCACATCTTCATTCTACGGCCCTGCGGGCGTGAAAAATTCCCGTAGGGGCGGCCCCATGTG
>CAXTNS010000786.1:1608-2997 GCA_964245465.1 uncultured Thermoanaerobaculia bacterium | reverse complement strand
AGACCCAGGAGGAGGCCGAGCCCGCCCAGCCCCCAGGCCCAGAGTGGGATCGCGGTCCCCTTCCGCCCGCCCGGCAGCGGCACCATGTCGCCGTCGCCCAGCACGACGAGCCCGGCCCAGGCCGCGGCCGGCGCGCCTTCGGCCATCAGGTCGCGCTGGGCGGCCTGGAGGGCGGCGGCCACGCTCACGCCCCGGCCGAGGTGGCGGTAGAAGCGGTCGAAGAAGTCGGCGGCCTCGTCGTCCCTCAGGCGCCAGAGGCTCGCCACCACCGTGTGGGCCCCGGCCTGGAAGAAGGCGCGGGCGAGGCTCATCACGCCTTCTCCTCTCAGGAGGGCGCCGGTGTTGCTGCTGCACGCCGAGAGCACCACGACACGGCCGTCCAGGTTCAGGTCCACGATCTCGCGGATCTGGAGGAGGCCGTCCTGGTTGGGATCGCCGGGGGCGAGCAGCACGCCCGAGCGATCGGGGTGGGCCTCGTCGGTCACGGCGTGGGTCGCGAAGTGGAGGATGCCGTACGTCTTGAGGGGATGGCTCTTGAGGAACGTCTCCGAGGCTTCCTCTCCCAGGCGTTGCACGCTGCCGCCGCCCAGGTCGCGCACCAGGGCACGGCTCTCCTTGCGGGCGTAGGGGAGGGGACCGAGACGGATGCCGGAGGCGAAGACGGCGGCGCGCTCTCTCGCCGGGGCGGGCCCTGAACCCTCGTCCTCCCCGGCCCTCCCGGGAAGTGGCGGGTCCGCGAGAGCCAGCGCCGGGATGGGGGCCGCTCCCGGCCGGCGCCCTGCCCAGCTCAGCCAGAGCGTGGCGGAAGGCACCTGGGTCAGCTCGAAGCGGGCGGCGAGCGGCGGCGCCTGGGGGGCGGCTCGGAGAGCCCCGAACGGGAGCTGGTGCAGGGCGTCGTCCGGCACCAGGATCAGCCGCTTCACGCCCGGAGGCAACTCGCGCAGGGGCTGCTCCAGGAGCTGCCGGTAGAGGCCGGCGGCGGGCGCGGCCTCGCCGCCGTTCCGCGGGTCGAACAGGCCATTCCAGAGCCGCACGGCGTTGCGGATCTCACCGCGCCCTGGCAGCCGGTAGACGCGGGTGTCGGCGCGGCTCACGGCGAGGAGCCAGGAGCCGCCCGCGAAGCCACCCCGCTCGTCTTTCCACGGCGCGATCTGGAAAGAGAGCAGAGCCTCGCCGGGGCCGAGAGCCTGGCGCACCCGCGCCAGGGTGGCGAAGTCAGGCTGGTGGGAAACGTCCAGGGCCGGCGCCATGCGGGCGAGCAACTGGCCCGCCGCCTCGGGGCTGCCCGCCATCTGATCGTCGATGACGTCCGCAGCCCAGGTCGGATAGCCGAGCAGCCGCGCCTTCTGCGCCCGCAGCTCGGCCAATCGGGTCAGCACCGGTCCGTTG
>CAXTNS010000786.1:0-1598 GCA_964245465.1 uncultured Thermoanaerobaculia bacterium | reverse complement strand
GCTCCAGGTCCTGCAGGGCCGCGGTCCGCGCGGAGGGCGAGATCGCCGGGTCCAGAAGCTGGCGCTGGACGCCGGAGATCCGCTCGAGCGCCGCGCCGCGCCGTTGCCGGAGCGGAGCCGCGGCGGCCGGCAACGCGTGGGCCGCCTCCAGCGTGCCGACGAGGCTCCGCGCCCGCAGGCGCTCGGCGACTCCGAAGGCCTGCTCCAGGTCCCCTGACCCGCCCGCCGCGAGGGCCTCCTCGATCAACCGGCCGGAGAGCCAGTAGTAGTCCTCAGACCAGGTGGAGAACGCTTCCGCCTGGCCGGAAGACGCCGCCTGCAGGTCGCGCAGGGCCTCGATGGCGTTCAGGGCCGACCGCGAGTCCTCGACGGCCCGCTCCCCGCCGCCCGCCGCCCAGCTCACCTGCATCCGCTCCCGCCAAGCGAAGGCCATGGACCAGTAGTCCTCCGCCTCCCGCGCCAGCTTCAGCGACTGGTCGATCGCCCGTTGCGCTCCCTTGGGATCGGTGGACGCCAGATGGCGGGCCAGGCCGTTCAGGCAGTAGCTCCGGTCGCGCACGGAATCGGCGACCTCCAGACAGGCTTCGAAATGCCGGCGCGCCTCCTCCCCCTTGGTCAGGCTGCCGAGCATGAAATGAGAGTTGGCCTGGATACTGGGGTGCCCCGCCGCCACAGCGGTTTCCAGAGCCTTCTGCGCCAGGCGCGCGGCCTCTTGACGGCCCTGTTCTCCCGGCATCTCGGCCGTGCCGTCCAGCACCGCGCGGGCCATGCCGTACCGGGCGTTGGCTTCGGCGAAGCGGTCCCCGTTCGCGACGGCCAGATCGGCCAACCGGCGAAAGGCGTCGAAGCCCTCCTGGAAGCGGCCGAAGTCGAGACTGAGGTTGCCCAGTCCGATGAGGCAGTCCCGCTGGGCGGAGAACCGGCCGTTGGGGAACAGGGCGGGCTCGGCGCGGCGCAGCAGGAAATAGGCCCGTTCCAAGTCCTCTCCCACGGTCCAGAGGTGCCGCGCCAGGATGACGCGCCCCTGGGCGATCAGCATGGCATCCCCTGAGGCTTCGGCCACGCGAAGGGCGAGCGCCGCTTGCTCTCCAGCCTCCTTCATCCGTCCTGCACTCCAGAAGATGCGCTGGAGGTTGGAATGGGCGAGAAGCTCCCCCCGGGCCTCGCGGCGCGCCGCGAAAGCCCGGGCCGCGGCCCGGTACAGCTCTTCGGAATGCTCCGAGTCGAGATGACCCAGGTACAACGTGAGCCAGGGATTGTGCGGATGCCGCGCGAGCAGTGCCCGCAGCCGGCGGATGGCCTCATCCTTCTGGCCAGGCTCGCGGCTCAGGTCGTAGAAGCACTTCGAGGAGTCTTCGGTTTCCGGCTCGAGGGAGAAGCGGGACTCGCACGCTGCGAAGCCCGTGGCAGGGGCTGCGGCCGCAAGGGAAGGAAGGACCGAAAGGAGGAAAGCAAAGAGCGCTGCCGTCATTCCGGCGAAAGTGTACTGCATGGGACGAAAGGGAGGACGGGCGGCTCCGGGCCGCCCGTCCAGGGAGTTTCTAGGTGTCCGGCCCGCCGTCGGGATTGCCGGGAGCCCGGCAGCAATCGGGGTCGTC
>CAXTNS010000785.1:2682-3002 GCA_964245465.1 uncultured Thermoanaerobaculia bacterium | reverse complement strand
CCACGGGCGGCGGCGAGGCGCCGGGCTGGCTCGAAGCCTCCGTGCTGCCGCCGCCCGTGGAGAGGGCGGTCCGGGCGCGGGCTCTCCTCGGCACGCTCGACCACCTCTCCGTGCGCACCATCCACGCCTTCTGCCGCGGCCTGCTCGCGGACCATCCCCTGGAGGCGGGCGTCCATCCCGATCTGACGATCGACGCCGACGGCAGCCTCGTCGAACAGGCCGTCCGCGAGGCGGTGGAGGACTCCCTGCGCGAGGCCTACGGCGATCCCGGCGATCCCCACCTGCTCGTCCTGGCCGCCAAAGGCTTCGGACCCCAGGAG
>CAXTNS010000785.1:0-2672 GCA_964245465.1 uncultured Thermoanaerobaculia bacterium | reverse complement strand
TGCTCGACCTGCTCCGGGAATCCCTGCCGTCCGCCGCCCTGGAACGCGATCCGTTCGGTCCCGAGGCCGTAGGTGCCTTCCGCGAGCGGCTCCGCAAGGCCTGCCAGGACCTCCAATGCTTGATCACCTTCCGGGTCAAGGGATCGCGGGCCAAGAACGCCCGCGCGATCGAAGAGGGAATCAAAGTCCTCCTCGGCCGGCTCAAAGAGGATGGGATCGACCTGGAATCGCTCCGGGAAGCGGCGATCCGGGCCCTGCCCGAGAACCTCGTCAAGCACCTCCACGAGTGGAACCGCTCGCGCCTGAACGACACGGAGGCCGCGCTGTTCGGCGACGTCCGGGCCGAGCTGTCCGCCGCCGCCGCCACCCTCGAACAGATCCTCCAGCACTTCACGCGAGTGGACCCGGTCCTCCTGGACCATGGCCGCCGCGCCCTGCGCCCCCTGCTCGCCCGCATCGAGGAGGAGCTGCGGCGGAACGGCATCGCCACCTTCGACTTCCTCCTCCACGGTGCCGAGTCGCTCCTCGCCCGTCATTCGGAAGTCCGGAGGCAGGTCCGGCGGCGGATCGACCAGCTCCTGGTGGACGAGTTCCAGGACACGGACCGGGTCCAGTGCGAGATCCTCCGCTGGATCGCCCTCGACGGAGCGGCAGAGGACCGGCCCGGCCTCTTCCTGGTGGGCGATCCCAAGCAGTCCATCTACGGCTGGCGCGGGGCCGACCTCGGCGCCTACGACGACTTCGTGGGCCTCGTGCGCGAGGCCGGCGGTGAGGTCATGTCGCTGCTGGAGAACTTCCGCTCCGTGCCGGCCGTGCTCGACGAGGTCGCCCGGGTGGTCGAGCCCGTCATGCGGGAGCGCGTGGGCGTCCAGCCCCCCTTCGAGCCCCTGCTGCCCTGCGAGAGGCGCCAGAAGGATCCCGGCTTCCGCCGCGGTGATGAAAAAGGTTGGTCGCCTATTGAGCACTGGGTCTCCTGGCGGCGCGACGGCGAGCGGTCCGCGTGGCGCACTCTCGCTGTTGACGCCGCCCGCATCGAGGCCGCCGCCCTGGCCGCGGACGCCCGCTCTCTCCACGAGGACCACGGCATCGCCTGGAAGGAGATTGCCATCCTGCTGCGCAGCACGGGCGATCTCGACCTCTACCTCGAAGAGCTGCGGCGGGCGCGGGTGCCCTTCGCCGTGGGGCGTGACAAGCAGTACTACCGCCGCCGCGAGGTCATCGAAGCCGCCGCCTTGGTGCGGTGCGTGCTCGATCCCGGCGATCACCTGGCCCTCCTCACCGTGCTCCGTTCCGCCACGGTGGGCGTGCCCGACGCGGCCCTGATCCCCCTGTGGAATCGCCAGTTCCCCCGGCGCATGACCGAGCTCAAGGCCCCCACGCCGGAAGCTCTGGGGGGGCTGCGCGAGGCCATCGAGGGAGCGGCGCGGGCCGTGCCGCGCAACGTGCCGGGCATCGACCGCGTCCGAGGCTGGGAGAAGAACCTCCTGGCTGCCGTCGAGAGCTTGGCCGTGCTGCGCCGTTCCTTCGAGACCGAGCCCGCCGACGTCTTCCTGGAACGCCTGCGCCGGCTCACCCTGATCGAGGCCACCGAGGCCGCCCGCTATCTCGGCCCCTACCGTCTCGCCAACCTCGACCGCTTCTTCCGCCAGCTCCTCACCGCCATCGAGAACGGCGGCGGCGACGTCACGGCCATCCTGCGCGCCCTGAGGCGGGGCGTAGCCGAATCCAGCGAGGCCGAGGAGGGCCGCCCCAAGGAGGGCTCCGAGGACGCCGTCCAGGTGCTCACCATCCACGGCGCCAAGGGGCTCGACTTCGAGCACGTCTACGTCCTCCAGCTCCACAAGGCCTCCATGATGGATCGCCTGCCGCGGGCCGAGGCCGGGCGATTGTCCGGCGATTGGTCCGACGATCGGGCGGACGGCTTCGAATACCGTCTCTTCGGCGCGTCCACCCTCAATTTCGACCTCGTGGAAGCCGCCCGCCACGAAGTCGAGTCCGCCGAGCGCGTGCGCCTCCTCTACGTGGCCATGACCCGCGCCAAGGACCGTCTCGTCCTGGCCGGCATCTGGCCCGGGGACCCAATCCCGAAGACCGCCGAGCAGGCCCGCACCCACATGGAGCTGCTTCACGCGCGGAGCGACCAATTGAGCCTCCGCACGCTCTGGGAAATGGCCACCACCCTGGAAGGGAACGGAGACCGTCCCTGGACCTTCCCGGACCCCACGGGAGCCCTCTGGAAGTTTCCGGCCCTCCGGCCCGAGGGCGAGGTCCGTCTGGCCGCCGAGCCCGAGCGCCCCTCGCTGCCGGGACCCGAGGAGATCGCCCTCGTCTCCGCCGGCCTCCGCGCCGAGCAGGGCCGGGCCCAGACGCGCATGGCCCGTCCCTTCGGCGGCGCCGCCTCCGAGGAAGCCCACGCCCTCCTGCGCGAGCAGCAGGCCGAGCAACTGGCCGGGCCGGTACGCCGCCGGGGGCTGGACCGCGCGGCCGCCATGGCCGCCGGAGGGGCCGTCCACCGCGCCCTGGAGGAATGGGACCTCGCCGCCGACCCTCGAAAAGAGATGGGACGCCAGCGATCGTTCCTGCCCGCCTACCTGGCCGCCCTGGTCGAAGGAGACGAGCTCGGCCGGGCCCTCCCCGCGGCCGAATCCCTCCTGGAGCCCCTGGCCGAAGGC
>CAXTNS010000784.1:0-3005 GCA_964245465.1 uncultured Thermoanaerobaculia bacterium | reverse complement strand
GGCCTCCTCCCGGCGTTCCAACCGCTTGAGGCTGCGGCCCTGGAAGCTGAGGGCCGCGGCTCGCAGGAACTGGGTGGCCCGGCCGGGGTGCTTCAGCAGGTTCGCCGACCGCTGGAAATCCAACGCCGCCTGCTCGTCGGAGGCGAGGTTGGACCTCCGGATCCCAAGGCCGTAGAGCACCTCCGCCGTCTTCCCGGATTCTCCGAGCCCCTGCCACAGGTCCCGCGCCTTCTCCAGGGAACGGATCTGGTCCTCGGCCCTGGGGGCGAAGAAACCCTCCCACGTGGCCTGGACCGCTTCGGCCCGGAGCCCGTCTTCCCCCGCCGGCTCGCCGAGGGCCTCGACCCTCAGCCGGTAGCGCCCGGCCTTCTGCCTCGGCCCCGCGCTCACCTGGACTTCATGGCGGCCGTCGACCCGGGCCACGGCCGCGAGGTCCTCGCTCCCTTCACCGCCCAGCAAACCGTCGACCCCCGTGAGGGCTTCCCCTCCGGGCGCGGCGAGCTGGACCTGCAGATCCGTGCCGTCCTCCTGGACGATCACGCGCAGGAACTGGCCTGCCCGGAGCTCGACGGGATAGACGTGCGTCTCGCCGCCCCGCAACTCTCTCTCCAACTCCAGACCCTTCTCCAGAGGAGGGCCGGGAACGGCGAGCGTCCCCGCGGCACCGCAGAGGAGGACCGCGGAAAGGGCGAGGAGCAGCAACCGGGGCATGGCCCGACGGGAGTGCGACGCCGGGCGTCCGGAAACGGGAGAAGGGCTCATCCTGTCTTCAATCTGGGCGGCTTCACAACGCTCGCTCCGGGTCCCCCTCCCTTACCGGTCCCCCGGCTACGGATCGGCAAGTTGACGAAAGCAGCCTCTATTTTATCGTCTTCAGGCTTGGACGTTCCACCCGCGGGGTAGCTTCAGGGCGCTTTTGCGGAACCCAGGGGGCGCAGGGAGGCGAAAACGCGGCGGGTTTCGAGCTAAGCTACGCTCGTGCGACCGGAGCATGAGCCGGAACGGAGACGCCGCATCCTGCACTGCGACATGGACTGCTTCTACGCGGCCGTCCACATGCGGGACGATCCCTCCCTTCAGGGCAAGCCGGTGGTGATCGGCGGCCGTCCCGAGAGCCGGGGCGTGGTGGCGGCCGCGAGCTATGAGGTCCGCCGCTACGGCGTGCACTCGGCCATGCCGTCCTCGCGCGCCAGGCGGCTGTGCCCGGACGCCATCTTCATCCCCCCCGACTTTCGCCGCTACGCCCGGGAATCCGAGAAGATCTTCACCATCTACCGGGAAATCACGCCTCTGGTGCAGGCGGTGTCGATCGACGAGGCGTACCTGGACGTGACGGACCACCTGGGCGAGGCCGGCAGCGCCACGGCGGTGGCGAAAGAGATCCGGCGGCGGGTGCGGGAGGAGCGGGGGCTCACGGTGAGCGTGGGCGTGGGGCCGAACCGCCTGATCGCCAAGATCGCCTCGGACTTCGACAAGCCGGACGGCCTGACGTTCGTGCCGCCGGCCAAGGTACAGGGGTTCCTCGATCCGCTGCCCGTGCGCCGGCTGCACGGCGTGGGCCCGACGAATCGTGTCGGCACCAGCCTCGGAGAGGCCGCTCGGGGAGATGGAGGTGCGCACCGTGGCCGAGCTGCGCGCCGTGGAGTTGGAGAGGCTGATCGATCGTTTCGGCAAGCACGGCCGCCTCCTCTTCGAGTTCGCCCGCGGGATCGACGACCGGCCGGTCGAGACCCACAGCGAGCGCAAGAGCCTGGGTACGGAGAACACTTACGCCGAAGACCTGACGGATCTGACAGAGATGGAAGAGGAGGTCGACCGTATGGCCGCCGGACTGGCCGAGTCCCTGGCCCGCCGGGGCCTCGCGGGCTGCACGGTGACGCTCAAGCTGCGCTACTCGGACTTCACCACCCTGACCCGCTCGCGGACCTTCCCGGCGCCCGTCTACGACGCTCCCACGATTGCTGAATGCGCCAAGGATCTGCTGCGCCGCACCGAGGCCCCCTCCCGGCCCGTGCGCCTGCTCGGGGTCACGGCCTCGAACCTGGTGCGGGAGCGGATCGCGCAGCTTCCGCTGTTCGGGTGAGGGATACACTATGAGGATGGAAGAGGCCGCTCGGCTTGCCTATCGCGAATATCATGCCCGCCGGGATAGGGAGCGCCTGCAGGAGATGGAGAGGCTTCGCCTTCTGGTGCTTGAGCAGGCGAAGGATGCCATTCGCGAGATTGCCCCTGGTTTTCCAGCGGTCCATGCCGTCTATCTCTTCGGGTCGGTCCTCCACCCTGGCCGCTTCCGTCCGGATTCAGATGTGGACGTGGCGGTCGATTGTGACGACACCGAAGTGGAGACTCCGTTCTGGCGGACCTTGGAGGAGAGGCTTGAGAGGAATGTCGATCTCCGTCCCCGGCTGGGCGCGATCGCGCGGGCGGTAGAGACGGGTGGGGAGCTCTGCTATGAACGAGAAGTTCCTGGTTCTGGAACGTAACATCCAGAACGACCTCGAAGCGATCGACGGAATCTATGCGGCCCTCGGCTCTCCAGAGTTGGGGGAGTCCGAGTCCCAGGACTCCTTGATCGTCGTCGCCTATCGCCTCCACAGCCTCTACACCGCGTTCGAGAACATTTTCCGGAACATCGCCGCATCCTTCGAGAACCACTTGAATCAGGCCGGCTGGCACCGGCAACTCCTTCAGCGGATGCGGTTGGACCTGACTCCTCTCCGTCCTGTCGTCATCGACGCTGAAGCCTACGAGCGTCTGGATGAGATGCTTCGTTTCCGGCACGTCTTCCGCACGATGTACGGCCTGAACCTGGATACCCTGCGGCTCGGGATCGTCCTGCGCAAGGCCTTGGAGCTCAAGTCTCTCTATCGTCCCCAGATCGAGAGGTTCCTTGAATTCCTGCGGGAGATGGAGTAGCTGTTTTTGGCCTCCACCCCCCTCCTGCGCACCGACGACCGCGGCCTCTTCTGCGAAGCCGGGGGCTTCCACATTGATCCCTGGCGTCC
>CAXTNS010000783.1:0-3007 GCA_964245465.1 uncultured Thermoanaerobaculia bacterium | reverse complement strand
CACGGCCATGACGCGGCGGCCGCGCGCGGTGCGTCGCGCCGTCGCCGCGGCCTCGGGCACCGGCAGCGAGTGCACGCTGAAGCTGAGCAGCGAGCCGGTGTCAGGCGCGACGGGGGCGGCGGGGGCGGACCTTGCGGTTTCCGTGGATGACGGCCAGGAGACGGCCGTTCCGGGCACGCTGCTCACCTACACCCTGACGGTCCGCAATCCCGGGTCCCAGATGGCCAAGGGTGTGATTCTCAAAGATACGCTGCCTTCCACGGTGACGGCGGATTCTCTCGACGGCGGCACTCTGACAGGAAATGTGATCACCTGGCCGGCTTTCGATCTCGAAGCGGGGGCCAGCAGCATCCGGACGGTGACGGTGCTGGTCAACCTGACTTTGCCGGTGGGGACGGAGGCGATCGTCAACGACGCGTCCGTGGCTCACGACGGCAGCCTGGGTCTCGATCCCAATCCCAATAATGATTCCGATCAGGACAGCGACGCGCTGTTCCTGGCCCCGGACTTCGCCATCTCGGACAGCGATCTGACGGTCACGCCGTCCCAGCCGGCGCCGGGCGCCCTGGTGAACGTGAGCCTGACGGTGCGCAACACCGGGTGCAAGGACGCGACCGGTCTCGTGGTGATCTACAGCGGCCGGCCCTACACCGGGACGGTGGTGGGGAGCCGCACGGTGACGGTGGCGAAGCAGGGCTCGCAGGTGCTCACGTTCTCGTTCACGGCCGGGGCTTCGACGGTGGTGGTGTCGGCCGCCGTGGACCCGAACGACGTGGTGGACGAGGTGAGCGAGGGGAACAACACGGCGCGCAAGTTCCTGGCGGACGTGGCGGACCTCGCGATCGGCATCGACCACTTCCTGCTGACGCCCACCACGGCGCGGGCGGGCGACGCCGTGACGGTGAAGGTGACGGTGCGCAACGGCGGCCGGCTGGCGGCGGCCAACGTGCCGGTGGAGGTGTTCGACGGCGAGCCGGGCTTCGGCGGCGTCTCGATCTTCTCCACGACGATCCCCACGATCCTGGCGGGAGGCAACCAGACGGTGAGCTTCTCGTGGACGGCCACGGAGGGGGATCACCACCTGACGGCCGTCGCGGACCTCGCGGACACGATCCTCGAGATGTTCGAGAACAACAACCAGGCGGCGCGGGACCTGCGGGTGCCGCGCGCCACGGGGCCGGACCTGACGGTGCCCTCGGTGGACGTTTCCGCTCTCACGCAGTCGCCGGTGACGCTGGTGGCCGGCGGCACGGTGCGGGCCACGATCGCCAACACGGGCGACGCGGCGGCCGGGGTGCCGTTCGCGGCGCGGCTGTTCGAGGACCGCGACGGCAACGGCGTGTTCTCGGCCGGGGACCGCGAGCTGGCGCGCCAGGAGATGCCGGCGGGGCTGGCGGCCGGAAGCAACGCTACGGCGGTGTTCTCGGTGCAGGGCGGGCTGGAGTTCTATCACCCAGTGCTGTGGGTGGAGGCGGACGCGGACGGCGCCGTCACGGAGCTCAAGGAGGACAACAACCTCGGCGCGTGCTTCGGCGGCTGCGAGCCACCCGTGCCGCCATCGCCGGGTGTGGTGCCGGTCGAAGAGTGGTACCTGGGCGGCATGGAGGTGGAATCGGCGCCCATGGTGGCGCAGCTCTCGGATGACAACGGTGATGGGAAGATCGACAGCCGCGACGTGCCGGACGTGGTGTTCATTGGCGAGGACTCGGGCGGGCCGGCGGTGATGGCCCGGAGCGGCGTGGACGGCACGGAGGTGTGGACGTTCCGTTCGACGACGGCCGATCCGCTGTCCTCGCGCCTGGCGCACGTGGCGGTGGCGGACATCGACGGCGACGGCGTGGCCGAGGTGCTGGCGGCCGGCAGGAACGGCAAGCTGCTGGCGATCGACTACCACGGCCAGAAGCTGTGGGCGAGCGACCCGGTGGAGGGTCTCACGTTTCGCTGGATGGGCGGTCCGTCGGTGGCCGACCTCACGGGGGACGGCGTGCCGGAGATCGTGCTGGGCCGCACGGTGCTGTCGAACACGGGCCGGAAGATCGCCGTGGGCACGGCGGACCGCGGCCGCAACTACTGGTACTACTCCGGGTTCGGCTATCCGCTGCACGGCCGGGCGGACGACCAGGCGCATTCGATCGTGGCGGACGTGGACCTGGACGGCCGCCCCGAGATCGTGGCCGGCAGCACGCTCTACCGCCTCGAAGGCAACCAGCTCGTGGTCGTCTGGGAGAGGGTGATCCCGGACAACCTCATGCCGGACGGCTTCACGGCCGTGGCCAACCTCGACGCGGATCCGCAGGCGGAGATCGTGTACGTCTCCTCCGGCCTGGTGATGGTGCTCAATCACGATGGCACGATCGCGGTCAACTACCGGCGGGTGATCCCGCTCTCGCCGTTCGTGCAGCCGAACGGCTGGAGCGGTCCGCCGACGATCGCGGACCTGGACGGCGACGGCAAGCCGGAGATCCTAGTGGCGGGCGCCACGGAGCTGGTGGCCATGCGTGCGGGCCTGGGGACCTACTGGCGGGCGCCGGTGTTCGACGTGGACGCGCAGACGGCGGCCACGGTGTTCGACCTGGATGGCGACGGCAAGCCGGAGGTGATGTACGCGGACCAGGACAATTTCTACATCCTGAACGGCCAGACCGGGGCGGTGCTCCACTCGCGGCACATCACGTCCAAGACGGCCAACGAGTACCCGGTGGTGGCGGACGTGGACAACGACGGCCAGGCCGAGATCCTGGTGCCGTCCACCACCAGCTTCAACAACGACGACGCCACGACGCGCGGCCTCCACGTGCTGGGCAATCCCGGCTGGCGGGGCACGCGGCCGATCTGGAACGAGTTCTCGTACCACGGGACCAACGTGCAGCTCGACGGCACGGTGCCATCGCCCGAGACGCCGAGCTGGCAGGCCGGCAACACGTACCGGGTCAACGAGAGCCAGGCTTCGCGCTCCCATCCGCGCCCCAACGCCACGGTGGGCCTGCCGCGGGTGGGTGCGGCGGGG
>CAXTNS010000782.1:0-3016 GCA_964245465.1 uncultured Thermoanaerobaculia bacterium | reverse complement strand
ATCCCTTCTTCATCCCGGGCATTGCCGGCACCCGGGCGCCCCATCCGCCGATGGACTTCGCCTACACCTGCCGGGACAACCATGAGAAGACCTGCTCGCCCGCCGATCCGTCCTCCTGCTTGGCCGCGGACGGCCCCTGCGAGGAGCTGAACGGCGGCCTGCCCCGCCACGTCACCCTGCGCGGCAATGAGGCGAACTGGATCGTGCCGCCGCTCAACAACACGGACTTCAGCAAGGAGATCCATACGGCGACCGGTATCCAGTTGCCGGAAGAGGGCACCCTGGTGGAGAAGATCGCGATGGCGGCGAACGCCGAGCGCTTCCACTTCACCCAGCTCCCGGACGGCCGCAAGACAGGCGCCTGCTCGGACAACTTTGCTCCCTGCTCCGGCAACAAACTGGAAGAAAAACAGCAGTGCGCCGACCCTCCACGAGCGACCTGCGAGAGCACCTTCCATATCAACTTCGTCCTCAACGGCCTGCCGCCCCAGCCCGGCGCGCCCTACGCCGACCCCTGCATCCTCTTCCGGCGCGAGGGAGGGGTGCCCAGGAACCTGCTGCACCGCCAGTACCTGGCCGTCGACGTCCAGCTCGACGCCATCTTCAACAAGGCGGGCTGGCACTTCCCGCAGCAGCGCATCCTCTCTCTGTGGGGCGACGCCAAGGCGACGATCGACAAGGAGCGGGCGCCGGAGCCCCTCTTCCTGCGCGCCAACTCCTACGACTGCGTCAACTACATCCAGGCCAACCTGGTCCCCAACGTCTACGAGCTCGACGACTTCCAGGTGCGCACGCCGACCGACATCATCGGCCAGCACATCCACCTGGTGAAGTTCGACGTCACCTCCTCGGACGGCTCCGCCAACGGCTGGAACTACGAGGATGGCACCTTCGGTCCCAACGAGGTGACCGAGCGCATCCACGCGCTCAACGGCGGCGGCGGCCTGCTGCCGCCGCCGGGCAGCGCCAGCACGGAGCCGGACAAGAACCTCACGCCCAAGCCCATCCCGTACTTCGGCGCGGGGCCGGGCGGCGCCTGGATCGGCGCCCAGGCCACCATCCAGCGCTGGTACGGCGACCCGCTGTTCAACAACCAGGGCATCTGCTGGCCGCTGCTGCCGGAGGAGCCGGAGCCGAAGCGCTGCAACCTCGACGAGATGAAGGCCGGTTACCTCGCCCCCGGGGCCGGCTGCTCGTTCAACCGCCAGTGCGCGACGAGCGCCGGCACCTGTTCGGACAACAAGGCGCCATGCACCGATTTCGATGTCGCCCTGTGCGGCAACAAGGAGACGGCGCAGTGCATCCCGCTCTTCGACCGCACCATCCGCACGATCTTCACCCACGACCACTTCGGCCCCTCGACCCACCAGCAGGCCGGGCTCTACGCCGGCCTGGTGGCCGAGCCCAAGGATTCGGTCTGGCGAGACAACCAGTCCGGCGAGATCTTCGGCGGCTATGACGCCGCGACCCGGGCCGTCTACCAGAAGCGTTTCGACGGCGGCCCCACGAGCTGGCAGGCGGTCATCGACGCCCCGAACGACGAGAACACCTTCCGCGAGTTCACTCTCCAGATCCAGGACTCGACGCTGACCTACCAGCCGTTCACCGTCGGCAAGAACCCGTTCGAGGACCAGCGTCCCGGCGTCTGCGATGACGACGACGCCCGGGACGAGCCCTGCGGCTTCTGCTCCTACAACGGCGTCTGCGTGAGCACCTCGACCGGGCAACCCGTGCCCTCGGCGGCGTGCCTGGTCTCCGCCCCGGGGGCCGCGGACGGCACCCAGTGCCCCTCCGGCAGCCGCTGCCTGCTGCACGTCGATCACCTGACCCCGTGCACGCCTCGCCACCTGGAGAACTGCACGGTCTCGACGACCAGCGTCGCCTCCTGCAACTTCATCCCCGGCGTGCCCAGCTCGAGCTGGCAGGCGGGCAACTTCTTCGAAACCAAGTACCAGGGGATCGAGGCGGTCACCTTCGACAACTCGACCTATAACTTCTCGTTCAACTACCGCAACGAGCCGCTCTTCCCGCGGACCACGAACGCCGCCACCGGCAAGGGCGTGGGGGTCCAGGGAGACCTCGGCTTCGTCTACCTCTCGACCGCGGGCTTCTGCAAGAACGCCCCCCGGCAGGTCTGCAACCAGGACGCCGACTGCGGCGCGGACGGCCCCTGCAACGGCCGCCTCAACCCGCGGGGCAAGGTCTGCACGACCAACCTCTCCCGCCAGTGCACGGCGGACACGGACTGCGTGAGCTCCGGCCCGAGCCCCGCCCATTGCGAAGAGGCGGGCTTCTGTTCGGACAACTGGGCGATCTGCACCCCGGGAGCCAAGGGGCTGTGCAAGTCCTCCGGCGCGGACTGCCGGACGGCGTCCAACGCCTTCCCGTACGCTCCTCTCACGCCGGGGGTCGAGGAGAACGATCCGTTCACGCCGCTGCTGCGGGCCTATGCCGGGGACGACGTCCAGCTACGGCCGCTGATCGGCGCCCACATCAACCCGCACAACTTCACGATCCACGGCCTCTCCTGGCTGCGCGAGCCCTCCTTCGTCGACTCGGGCTGGCGCAACAGCGACGTCATGGGCATCTCCGAGCACTTCGAGCTGATCACCCGCATCCCGCCCCCCTATACGCGCGACGCGAAGCGGGACTGGACGGACTACCTCTACCAGCCGGGCATGGCCGGCATCGAGCAGGCTTCGGGCAACTGGGGCCTGCTGCGGTCCTACAACACCCAGCGGAACGACCTCTACCCGCTGCCGCAGAACCAGGTGCCCGCCGGCGGGGTCGCCACGGCCCAGGTCTGCCCGGCGGACGCCCCCCAGCGCTCCTACACCGTGGTGGCCCTCACCGCCCAGCAGGCGCTCGGCGGCGCCCTGACCTACAACAGCACCCAGGGCATAAAGGATTCGAGCGCCATTCTGTTCCTCAACACCAAGGGCCCGGACCTGAAGTGCACCAACCCGGCTGATCCCTCGACCTGCACGATCCCCATCCAGCTCCAGTGCACCTCCGG